>MFAQ01000032.1:3609-9446 GCA_001776275.1 Candidatus Collierbacteria bacterium RIFOXYD1_FULL_40_9 | reverse complement strand
GATTTTTATAGATCTTAAAGCGAGGCCAAAAACAAACCTACCTTGGTGGAGAAAACTATTATCTCCCTTTGAGTTTATTCTTTTGCCAGTTGTCGGGTTTTTCTTTTCTGCCCTGCCAGGCCTTGACGCTCACACAAGACTAATGATGGGTAAATATTTAGAATACAGAGTCACAGAAAAAAAAGCATGAGTGAGCAGAAACAGACAACCACAATAAATACATGGATTGTTTTTTCCATAAGTCTTTTGATTCTTTGTGGTTTACTAATATTACTAGTTTGGAAAAAGATACCTCCAGAAATACCTTGGTTTTACTCGCTGCCTTGGGGGGAAAACCAATTGATGTCAAAAGTAGTTTTACCAATAATACTAGGACTGGCTGTTGTTGTGCTGAGTTTTGGGACCACACTGTCTCGTTGGACAAAAAAAGACGACAAGATAGTTGAGCAAACGGTGTTGATATCTCTTACTTTTATTTGTCTTATGTTGGTTATAAATATAGCTAAAGTTTTGCTTATTTTTATATAAATGGACTCAATTTTTTCTATCACAGCTTTACCCTTTTTTGTTTCCTTGCTAACCGTTGTTTTATTTACTCCACTAACAGTGGTTTTTTTTAAGAAAGAGGGATGGCTAGTTGATCCAAGGAAAACTCCACACCCAGCACACACGCACAAAGAGCCTATTCCAAAAGGTGGTGGCTTGCCTGTTTTTTTGGGATTTCTGGCTGGAGTTTTAACGGTTTCTAATATCGATAATCACTTGATTGCGATTATAAGTGCGTGCCTTGTAACCCTAATTGTTGGACTTATAGATGATGTTAAGAGTATAAACCCTTACTTTCGATTGGTTATTAACTTTTTATCAGCTTTAATAATCGTACTTTCTGGGATAGGTATTTCTTTTATCACGAACCCCCTAGGAGGAATAATTGACTTGTCTTGGCCTAGACTAAGTATTGAATTATTTGGAAACAGAGAAATATGGATTTTGGCAGACTTGTTTGCTATTTTGTGGATACCGGCATTAATGAACGCAATAAATTGGTCATCTGGAGTGGATGGACAAATCAGCGGAGTAATAACCATAGCTGCTTTTTTTCTGGGAGTTGTATCGCTTACATATAGCGCGGATATTACGCAGTGGCCCATTTCTATACTAGCCTTTTCACTAGCTGGCGCCTTTGCTGGCTTTACAGTATTTCACTTCTACCCACAAAAGATTATGCCTGGCTACTCTGGAACATCACTAGCTGGATTAATCCTTGGAGTGCTTTCTATATTGGCAACAGGAAAGGTGGGAACAGCAATTCTTTTACTGGCAGTCCCACTTATAGATTTTATCTATGTAATTTTTAGGAGGGTAATAATTGGGAAGTCTCCAGTCTGGGGAGGAAATGAGCATTTGCACCACAAACTAATGGAGATAGGCTGGGGCAAAAGGAGAATAGCGGTTTTTTATTGGACAATTACTGCATTACTGGGAGGCATGGCTTTAAACTTTGAAGCTAGATATAAGTTTGTGGCCATGATAGGATTGGTATTATTAATGGTAGTTTTTTGGATATGGCAATACTTTGGTCGTTATTCAAGGCAGTAAGACCCAGACAATGGGTAAAAAACCTGGCTCTGTTTGCAGCAATTGTTTTTTCTGGTCAACTTTTTGTGGAGGGATCACTTCTTAAAGTTTTAAATGCTTTTGGGGTTTTTGTGATTCTTTCGAGTGTAACCTATTTGTTTAATGATTTATCGGATATAGAACAAGACAAGAAACATCCATACAAAAAACAAAGACCCATTGCTTCTGGAGACTTACCAATACCGGTGGCGGTATTTGTAATAATTGTCGGTCTGTTTTTTGGCTTTGTTTGGGCTTACACACTTAATTTCTTTGTTTTTCTGAGCGCATTTTTCTATATTTTGTTGCAAATTATCTACACAAAGTTTTTAAAGAAAGTGCCAATTATGGATCTGATTATTATTGCTTCTGGCTACCTAATTAGGGTGTATACAGGAGCGTTTGTAATCTCGGCACATATGAATGTTTGGTTCTTGATGACAGTTATCTCGGCTTCGCTATTTTTAGCTGTCGGAAAAAGAAGAGGCGAGATGACTTTACTGGCAAGTTATAAAGAAGGGCAAACAAGAGCAGCTCTAAAAAGATATACCGAACAGCTTTTGGATATTTATACTTCGATGTTTGCCACAGCTACTTGGATAACTTATGCCATGTTTAGCTTTAATCATCCAAAAATAGTTCCAGATGGTAAGGCGTTAACATTAATTTCCATATTACCAAGAACACTAGCTTCGGAAAAGTGGCTGATGGTAACAATACCTTTGGTGGTCTATGGTGTAATGAGATATTTGCAGCTTATCTATGAGCGAAACGAAGGTGAGAGTCCAGAAAGAGTAATACTGTCAGACAAACCACTACTGATTACAGGAACCAGTTGGGTGTTACTAGTAATTGGAATTATTTATTATATTGGGTAAAAAAAGAGAGCGATTAGGCTCTCTTTGGTTTCTTTTTTCTTTTGATGTTTTCGACAAGCCTTGGACTTCTGACTTTGACAACTTCGATGATCGTAGTAAGATCAATCGGTTCCTCGGTAATATTTACTTGAGTAACGAAACAACCTGTCTGAACTTTGCGAAGTTTTGAAAAAAATTCTTCCTTAGAGGGGTGGGATAACACAAACTTACCGTCGTGATAGGCTACCCAGGTACCAGGTTTAGTATCCTTGAATCTACCATCTTCGACATCTTTCAAATAGGCAACTATATTAGGATCTATTTTTTGTTTTTTCACGAAAAACTCCTTTGTAAAAGTGTTAAGAGAATTGTAACAGATGAAAACTATTTAACCAGTTTGGCGTATTGGGAGGAGATGAAACCCCATTTGCCGGTGGCATATTGGATATTAAACCAGCCAGATGGACTAGATTCACGGTAGGGAAAGGTGTCACCTGGATTTACTTTTGCAAGTTCGGCGGAATTTATAGAGGCAGACTCTCTGACTTTTAACCATCCTGTTGGTGTGTCTAAGATTTCCACGAAGGGCTTACTAAGTGTAGCTGAGGGGGATGATTGCTTTGGTAGTGGGGTAATGGTGTTTGTAGGAGCTTTGGAGGGTGTAGAGGTGATCGATGGGGTGGCAGAAGGCGAAGCTGTTGGAAGTGGTGTAGGAACAATCTCCATAGTTGCCATAGTAAGGTTTAGGTTTAATCTGTAACCGTTTTGAGTTGCAGCATTAACTATTTTGTCTTGAAAACCAGGAGAGGTAAAAGAGAAGACATGAGGACCAGCAGGAATATCGACAGACAAAGGAGTAAACCCTTGAGGTTTGCCGTCAATGGAGACAGTAGCGCTGGGTGGCATACTAATAACATTGACAGAAGAAGTGTCTTTGTTACTTAGTTTTTCGAAATAAAGAGTGTAACTGTGAGACTTGTCTGGAGAAGCTCCAAACTCGCGGTGAACGGTAGTGAGAGTACCACTAATAAGATTTACTTTTGTTTCCCAGGTTTGACCACTGTCAATAGCTGTCATTTGGATAGTAGTCATTCCAGGTTTGGCGTTTTCGATATAGTATGGTGTCTTGCCAACAGGTTTACCGTCGATGGTCACGTTTGCATCTGGACTAGCAGTTACTTGAACACCAGCTTTTTTAGCAAAAGGATTTAGTTCACAACCAGACAGAAGAAAAGCGAAGGACAAACAAAATAAGGCTGACAGAAGTTTAGATCTCATAACAGTATAAGTTTAGCACGAAATTTGGAAGATAAAAGAGGAGTGGATAAATTTGAGGCCGGAGCGGGAATCGAACCCGCGCATGGAGGTTTTGCAGACCTCAGCGTTACCACTTCGCCATCCGGCCAAAGGTGGGTTTATTTTACCACTCAAAAAAGGCAACTCCAAACCTAAATTATCTCTTTAGCTTTTATAATTTCTTCGACAAGGCGATTAGAATAGCCCCATTCATTATCGTACCAAGCCAAAACTTTAACCATATCGCCATCAACGATTCTGGTCATATCTAAGTCAACAATACTAGACTCTGGTCTACCTATAATGTCAGAGGAAACAATTTTATCGTGAGTGACAGCGAGAATATTTTTGTAGACAGGGTTATTGCTAGCATCGATAAAAATTTGGTTAATTTCATCAACTGATGTTGTTCTTTTGGTTATAAAAGTAAAGTCAGTGATAGAGCCGGTGATGACGGGAACACGAAGAGAAATGCCATCAAATAGATTTTTTAGCTCCGGAATCGCCTTAGTGGCAGCAACAGCAGCGCCAGTGCTGGTAGGAACAATGTTTTGAGAAGCAGCTCTAGCGCGGCGCAAATCTTTATGAGAGTTATCTTGTAAGTTTTGATCATCAGTAAAGCCATGCACGGTTGTTAACATTGCTTTAAGAATTCCGATTTTGGAGTGAACTATTTTGGCGACTGGAGCAACACTGTTGGTAGTACAAGAAGCGTTGGAGATAACTGAAAAACTACCAGTTCTATCATGACCTAAAATATTTTCATCGTTTACCCCTAGGACGGTGGTGGGAATGCCTTCACCTTTTGCTGGAGCTGACAAAATAACTAACTTGGCTCCACCGACCAAATGCTTATTGGCTTTTTCTAGAGTGGTGAAGGCTCCAGTCGATTCAATTACAACTTGAGCTACATAACCGCTCCAGGGGATTTTTTCGGGGGAGCGTTGTGTAAGAACAGGGATTTTTATTTCTTTTTCGGGATGAGCTATTATCAAAAAACCTAAAAGTGGATTATCGTCGGTAACAGTTTCTGGAGTATTTATTTCCTCTGAGCTGACTTCGTAGGGGAGTGTGCCGTAGGCAGTATCGTATTTTAGGAGATAGGCCCAGCCAGAAACAGGTAGAGAGCCTGAGGTATTAATTGCCACCAGGCTCAGATCGGAAGTGTATTTACTAAGCCAAACTCTAGTAACAGATCTTCCTATACGACCAAAACCATTGATAGAGAAGTTAATCATTGTGGGCAGAAAATAGTAACCTAAAGTTAGCTTAGCATAGTTAAGAGGGGATGTGTGCCTGTATCTAAGAACTCCAACATACCCCCACCCCCTGTAGACACAAACCCATACTGGGTATCTGAGTAGCCTAGGTGCTTCATGGCTGTAGTTGTGTCACCGCCACCCAGAATGACAAGTTTGTCTGAATCTGCCAAGGTTTTGAACAAAAGGGAAGTCGATTTCGAATTTATACCATCCTCATACTTACCAAGTGGACCATTAACAACAACAGTTTTAGAAATATCGATTAAATTTTTGAGTTTTTGCCAGGCTAAATCGTTGATATCCAAGCCGTCAGAGGTTAGGTCATTTTTGTCAGCAAAGACACCTCCAAAAAATACATTATCGAACTTGGAGGCGATACTTTGTAGAAGTAAAAGCTTTTCCGGTTTGGCGCCTGAGCCTATTAAAAGAGTGGGGTGAAGGGGATTATTTAAGAGACCGGTGAGGGTCTTGATCTCACTGTCGAACTGGAAACCGGTATAAGTAGGCAGGAGCTTGGGAACCAGGCTTAGGCTAGTGCAAGGTCTGTAAGTGGCAAAGGCTTCGTAGACATAGACATCGGCTCCAGCTACCAATTCCCTAGCAAAGTCAAAATCTAAACCTTCCTCTCTTTTGTCGAATCTTAAGTTGTCAATCATCGTAATTTGATCTTCCCCCTTCCACCACTCCTCTGGAGAAAAACCCGAATGTACAAACAAAATTTCCCTATTTATCAATCTTTTTAGTTCATTTTTGACTGGCTCGAGGCTAAACTCTAAGTCGTGACTATTTTCTGGCCTACCTCTGT
>MFAQ01000032.1:854-3603 GCA_001776275.1 Candidatus Collierbacteria bacterium RIFOXYD1_FULL_40_9 | reverse complement strand
GTAGGCAGATTTTGGAAGCATGTTGGAGACAAAAGCTTAGAGTTGGAAGTAATTTTTTGAGCCTAAAATTGTCAACCACCTCACCATTTTTAACATCGACATCGAGGTCAGCTCTGATTAGGATCCTCTTATCTTTAATTTTGTCAGCTGTTATCATTGTCGCCTTCAGTTTAGCTGTAAAAAGGTTCGGATACAACCCCCTCTCATACCACTAGTAGATTTGACTTATGTCGGCTGATCTGGTATGATACCGTTTACTTGCAGTTTAGCAAGTTTTTTGTGCCTGTAAGCGGGCTGTCGCCCGCAAATATGATACAAAGCCAACACATAAAGAAAGCTACATCCCACCCTATTTCGAGGGTGTTTAGACCATTTTTTGAAAGTAAAAACATCAAATCTGTTTTAGGTGGAATCTTCTCTATGACTAGCTTAGCCTCGGGAGTATTTTTACTCCAAGGAGACAGTTCTCTAATTGAGGCTAGTTTTAATCCTGTTACAGAAGAGATGATTATTGAAACTAAACATAGTATTTCTAGTGTGGTTCCAAACATGACAGGTATCTCTCAGGAGTTTCACTTAGGTCACCCTGGAATAGACATTACTGCCCCACTAGGCTCCAAAATATTACCTCTTAAAAAAGGTAAAGTTAGTTTGGTGGCTAATACTAAGGTGGGCTACGGTAGATGGGTAGAGGTTGATCATGGTGACAACATTAGATCACTTTATGCTCACATGGGTAAAATTCAAGTTGAAGAAGGTGAAGAAGTTGATACCGACACGGTCTTGGGTGAAGTAGGTCTTACTGGTCGTACAACTGGTCCTCACGTTCACCTTGAGGTGTTTAAGGGTGAAACAAGAATAAACCCTAGGGTTTACCTGCTCTCACTTCCCAAGAAGTAATTATTTTTCTGGCTTGAATTGAGTTATTCATATTTTCTCGTGCTTATTTTTCTTTTATATCAATCCTTTTTGTTGTGTGGAAAACTTAGTTTTTTTGGGGATAAGTTGATTTTTAGAGAAGCTCTTTATTGTTTGAAGTTTCGCTTTGGGTGAGCAGGTCACGATGTATGAAGATTGTCGTGACGATCAACCAGTGTGAGTACCTTGCCAATCAAGAGCTTGTCCTGAGAGACGAGGACGAAATCCGAAGACTGCGAGAAGTACTGAAAAGTGACTCACAGCAGCAAGCAAAGCAAAATGACTCCAAAAGATCGGGGTCTTTTTTTGTGATCTTTCACTAAAAATATCTTAATTTTTTATTTCTAACTCACCGTTAATAAGAAACCTTTTGTTTATTTCCTCAGCAAACTTTTGTAACCCCTTTAAATTGAGTTCTTCGAGTAGATCTTGTGAGAAATTTTCTTTATTTTTAAAACTAACATTTCCAAGATCTCCTAGAATTATTTTTCCCTCTTTGGTTTCCTTATCAATGATCAAAAATGGAACATCATAACTACCCAACCTTACACTGTTCAGGTTTAACTTTTGGAATATGTCACTAAGCTGGTTATTAACCTCTACAAGGTTTGATAGCTCAAACGAATCATATACATCTATTGTGGTTGCTGAAATTACTATTTTTCTTCCATTTTCTGTTAAATCTGTAACCAAGAGTCTCCTATTTTCATCTTCAGGAACATTTATAATCCGCATAGTGTTAATAACTGGGATCTCTATTTTTTTTAGCTGCATATGCGTACTAATTATTCTCTTTAGAAACTTATCTATACTTTCTGACCTATATTCATGGTCATATCTATCAAAAATTTTTTCCGCAAAGTTAAGAATTCTCCTTCCGATTCCCACTCGTACGCCGCTTCTAACATGCCCTTCGTATATACCTTCTCCTAAGATTTCTGCATTCCTGCTTCTAGAAATTTCGACAACTTTAGTCGGTTCTGATGTTTCCTTAATTCCTTTTGTAACAAGAGTTTCTTTATTCTCTGATGCAAAATCAAATTCTGAACCTAGATTTTCGCTTGCGATAGCCATGTTTAAATAATTATATGCTCATATTACAACAAAACACCCCGAGAGGGGTGTTATTGTTGAAGAAAAAATTTCTGGATGCCGGATCAGGTCCGGCATGACACGTCTGTCCGCCAGAGGCAGACAATGTTTACATTCCCATGCCGTCCATGCCACCAGGGTGACCATGGCCTTCAGTTTTCTTTTCTTCTGGGAGGTCAGTGATTAGACACTCAGTAGTAAGAATCATGCTGGCAACGCTAGCCGCGTTTTGGAGAGCTGAGCGAGTAACCTTAACTGGATCAATAATACCAGCCTTGTAGAGAGACTCAAACTCCAAAGTGAGGGCGTTAAAACCGAAGTCGACCTCTTTGGATTTTTCGACCTCTTTTACAACCCAACCAGCATCGACACCAGAGTTAATAGCTAACCAGCGAAGCGGTTGACTTAGAGAGTCGCGGACGAGGTTAATTCCAACAGTCTCGTCATCATTATCTCCCTTTAGTTTATCGAGAGCCTTACTAGCTTTTAGAAGAGCTACTCCTCCACCAGGAACGATACCCTCTTCTATTGCCGCTTTGGTTGCGCCAACAGCATCCTTAACTCTTTCTTTTAATTCGTTTAGTTCTACTTCGGTAGCAGCACCCACCTTTATAACCGCTACTCCTCCGGCGAGTTTGGCGATTCTCTCTGCTAGTTTTTCTTTGTCAAAGTCTGAGGTGGACTTTTCGTGCTCTTTTTTAATTTGATCAAGGCGAGAATTTATTTGAGATTTGTCGCC
>MFAQ01000032.1:224-841 GCA_001776275.1 Candidatus Collierbacteria bacterium RIFOXYD1_FULL_40_9 | reverse complement strand
ACCAAACCCTGTCGGCTCTACCCAAGTCTTCGATGGTAACTGAGTCTAACTTACGACCAGCATCTTCGGTGATGAGTGATCCACCAGTAAGGATGGCAATGTCTTGCAGGAGAGCTTTGCGCCTGTCACCAAAAGCTGGAGCTTTGACAGCGAGGACATTAAAGGCACCACGCATTTTGTTGATAGCTAGAGTAGCTAAGGCTTCCCCATCGATATCATCGGCGATGATAACGATATTTTTACTAACCTTCATGGTGTTTTCCAAAAAAGGAAGAAGATCACTAATGGCAGAGATTTTTTTATCGGTAATTAAGATGTATGGGTTTTCGATAACTGCTTCCATGTTGCTTGTGTCGGTAACAAAGTAGGCAGAGGCATAACCTTTGTCAAACTGCATACCATCTTTGTGTTCTATCTCAAAATCCATGCCCTTACTTTCCTCAACAGTAACAACACCATCACGGCCAGCAATCTTTAGTGCCTGCGCAATTTTTTCGCCGATTTCTGGTTTTTGAGCAGAAATGGTGGCAACAGAAACCCAGTCTTTTTCAGATAATTGCTTTTTGATATTGGCGAGTTCAGCAACGACTACAGTAACCGCCTTGTCGATACCGCGT
>MFAQ01000032.1:0-198 GCA_001776275.1 Candidatus Collierbacteria bacterium RIFOXYD1_FULL_40_9 | reverse complement strand
AGTGATATTTTTCATGCCAGCATTGACGATGGCGGAAGCGAGGAGGGTGGCAGTAGTAGTACCATCACCAGCGATATCGTTGGTTTTGGAGGAAGCTTCTTTGACGAGCTGGGCACCCATGTTTTCAAATGGGTCTTCGAGTTCGATCTCCTTGGCGACGGAAACACCATCATGAAGAACAGTGGGGGCGCCCCATTT
>MFAQ01000031.1:10212-10283 GCA_001776275.1 Candidatus Collierbacteria bacterium RIFOXYD1_FULL_40_9 | reverse complement strand
GTCGCAGTGTTATGCTTCTCCAATTCATCCCCGCACACGCCCGCTTCGCTACTTAGGAAGCTTTGTGCGGG
>MFAQ01000031.1:8327-10158 GCA_001776275.1 Candidatus Collierbacteria bacterium RIFOXYD1_FULL_40_9 | reverse complement strand
GACTTTGTAACTTGACCATTTTGGCATAGAGACCACTTTTGTCAACTAAATCTTGATGAGTACCTTCTTCGATGATTTTACCTTCGTCCATAACCACAATCTTATCTGCGAGGTTCCAAACTGTGGAAAGTCGATGAGCAATAACAATGGCTGTTTTACCTTTGAGAATTTGGCGCATATTGGTTTGGATTTCGTTCTCGGTAATGGCGTCAACTGCACTAGTGGCTTCATCTAATATCAGTATCGGTCTATCGGCAAGAATGGCTCTAGCTAGGGCGATGCGCTGCTTTTGACCACCAGACAGACGAATACCTCGCTCACCCACCTTAGTATTAAACCTATCACCAAGACTTGCGATAAACTGGTAAATTCCTGCGAGCTTTGCTGCATTTTCGACTTCTTTTGCTGTAGCATCTGGATTTGCAAAAGTAATATTGTAGTAAATTGTTTCATCGTAGATGTAGACCTCGTCGCCTTGGGGGACGTAGGAGAACTGAGAAACTAGACTTTTGCTATCCCAGTCATTTATGTTAATACCGCCGACAGTAATTTCACCCTGCTGACAGCTGACACTTCTGGTTATTACCTTACGAATTGTGGTTTTACCAGCGCCAGATGGACCGACAAGGGCAACGATTTGACCTGCTGGTATTTCTAAATTTAAGTTGTGAAGAGCTCCATCTTTTTGACTGTAGTCACCGTCGTAGGCGAAACAGACATCTTTCAGGCTAATAGCCAGTGCTTTTTGGGTGTCTAAACTAAACTGACCAGTTTCGACTGGCTCTGTCTCCTGAAGAAGATTGATTAGTCGTTCTGCACCTTCTTGGTTTTCTGCAGCCCGATCCAAGAGACGAGCGAAGCGCCAGAAACTTGCAAAGAGACGCTCGACTAAAACACTAACAAAGATTAGATTTGGGATACTCATGGTGCCAGAGAGAAGTTGGAAGAGCCAAATTGCGAGAATTATTCGGCGGGCTATAGTAAGAGTCCGAATACGCCAGCGTGTAATGACAAAAACACCTCGACGAAACTCGTTTAAGGCAGCCTCTATGATGCTATCGTGTAAGTGCTCTTGGTCGGATAAAACTTTTTGTTGTTGACCAAACATAGCGACTGTTTCGACAGACTGAACAGAGGCAACTGACTGACGCCATTCTTCCTCGTAGTAGTCTTCTCTTTTTGATCTTAATGGTTTTCTTAACTTATTACCTTTGTTGGTGATCCAAGCGAAGATACTGAAGGCAATGAGAGAAACTAGCGCAACCCAGGGAGTAATAATAAGCAAAGGAACTAGGCTGACAACTGTCTGAATAATGGTCGGTAAAAATTCCCAACTAAAAGCGTCGATTATATCCATGGTTTTCCAAACGCCATTACCAACTTTGCCCACTAAGGTTCCTGAGTTGTTTTTCTTGTGCCAGTTGGTATCTAACTTGAGGAACTTGACGATAGCTGAGAACTTGAAAAACTTGTAAAGGGGAAAGCTGTGTTTGGAGATTACGTGCCAGTCGAAAGTATTATCGAGACGCATATTGAACTCATCGAAGATTAAGAGCCCAACAAAAAAGACTGCCCAAACCAAAAGACTTACATTGGCATCGAAAAGTGTAACTACAAGACTGATAACGTAACTTGCCGCCATCTGAGCTACCTCGTAGCAAAAAGCAATAAACGCAAACAAGTAGAAAGCCTTATGAAATGGCTTTAACAAAACCCACAGCTTCTTGAGCATATTTAACTCCTTTGTTTTTTTAAGGTTCGTGTACGTATCGTGCACAAAAAACGCCGCATATGCTGCGGCGTTTGGGCATAATTTTTAAAATTTATTTCT
>MFAQ01000031.1:5836-8298 GCA_001776275.1 Candidatus Collierbacteria bacterium RIFOXYD1_FULL_40_9 | reverse complement strand
ACCGAAGCACTTGAGGTCCCAAAAAGACCTGCTGGTTTTGGTATCAGCAACTTTAGGGTAAGTATGTTTTGCGGCATATAACTCATAATAGCTATAGGATATCACTACTATATAGGTTAGTCAAGAGGTAATTTAAGTAAATTACCTATTTATTGCTTTGCGCAAGATGAAAAAAATAAAAGAAATAAATAAGTTGAGTGTTGTGCCTAATAATATTGTGACTAGAATCACTTTACTTACACTTGCAACTCCATCTGAGATAGAAAGCGAAAACTGAACGCCAACCAGCCACGCAATAGCAATGCAGACAGCTGCAGTAATTGCTGCAGGTATGGCGTGATTAAGATCTGTGCGACTTGGAAAGAAAGAATTGGAAACCGTAAAAAAGAGATAGATTTGAAAAGCTAAATTTTGGTATGTTGCTAGATTATAACTTTGCAAAATCAAGCTTCCTAGCCAAACCAACAAACCAAGACCAGTAAGAGCAGGTGCTAAACCAACCAAGACACCTTGAATGATGTTTAGTTTTGGGGTCTGAACCGAACCCAAAGCAACACCACCATCGGGGTTTTCTGTGTCTAAAAACTCTGGAAAAACTTCGATCTTGCCTGTTCTGGCACCAACTAGAATAGCCATAAAAAAGTGAGAAAGTTCATGAATAATAGTTCCGGGTAAGAATATTAGACTCCAAATAATAATTAAGAAACGTCGATCTCCACCAACGCGGTGAATTAGATGGGTTAATTGAAAAAGCAGGACCCTGCCCGAGTAGTAAAGCGCGGTTAACGAAAGTAGTAGATAAAAATAAATCATCGCCTAGCTGGTGTCATACTTTTAACCAAAAGTAAAGGCAAATAATTTTATTTTTTTGTCTGGAAACTTTAATTTAAGTGTGTGGCGACCTGGCTCTTGGAGCTTTAGTATCTCATATAGCTTGTTTTGATTAACCGTGATTTTTTTCTCGAAAATATCATCTAAATATATTTCTACTTCAGCTGAACCAGAAACAGGATGCATAACTAAGAATATATCTTTAGCTGAAAAATTGAGCAGTAGTTCTGAGGCTGTGTCTGACTGAGCAAACTCTTGGCTAAAAAGCCAGTTACCATTATAGGCAACTTGATTTTTACCAATATTTTTTGGGGCAGTTTGTTTTTGATATGTTTCTTTTTTGGTAGCATATCCGATGTCTCCTCTACCAAACCCAAGGTAAATCTCTGGAGTTTGGGAAAAATTTTGAGACTTCACGTTGTTTATCTGACTACTTGGGGAAGCACCAATTTCTTTTAATAACTCTTGGATTGCTGATTCGGTTTCGTCGTAGCTACCTTCTCCAAAATGATAGTAGCGAAGGTTACCCTGACCATCGATTAGATATTTGGCTGGCCAGTAAGAATTTTTGTAAGCTCTCCAGGTGGCAAAATTGTTATCTTGGACTACTGGGTATCTGATATCGAAATCTACGACAGCCTTGGATAGATTTTCGAGATCTTTTTCGAATTCGAATTCTGGTGAGTGAACACCGACGATAACTAGACCATCTTTTTGATATTTTTGGTGCCAATTTTTAAGATAGGGTAGAGTGCGGATGCAGTTTATGCAGGTGTAGGTCCAAAAGTCGACAAGAACAACTTTGTCTTTTAAATTACCTGACAAACTTAGCGGAGCTTGGGTGTTTAACCACTGACCTCCAGCAATGATATCTGGGGCTTTTTTGATAACTGGCAGATCTTGGGAAGATTTTTTGTCTTGCTCACTGACCCCAGTAAGAACAGAAAGGTTGCCCCTTTCCTCGATTCTTGTAAGAGAAGCACCATAGTTTGGAAATTTAGTTAGAACAAAACTTTGAAAATTACGGTCCCAGTTTTTGAAAATAGCTATGGCAATAAAGATAGTGAGAATGCCAAATGATTTTTGAATTTTACTGGCATTTTTAGCCAATAAGGGAATCCTGGTTAAAACTTTGCTGCCGCCAACCATAACGGTAAACATGGGAATAGCAGTACCAAGAGCGTAGAAAAATGTAATCAAAAAAGCATTAAAGGTCACCGTACCAGTGAGTGCAAGAGTTATGACTGAGGCCAAAATTGGTCCTACACACGGTGTCCAGATTAACCCCAAGGATAAGCCCACAAGGAATCCTGCCCAATAGCCGTTGCTTTTGGGGTTAACTTGAGGAACCTTGTTTGCCAGTACAGAAAAGGCTTTTTCGACAACTGCCTGAAAATGACTAGATAACATGGATAGACCGAGCAAACCGATGATAAGAATGGAAATATAACGGAGGGTGTTGGGCGATATACCAGAAACAGTGACTAGACTAGACAGAAAAAGTGTAAAAAAAGTAAAACTTGCGATAAAACCTGTTATTGTGCCAATTTGTTTCTTGAGGATATTTTTGCCAGCAACAGACACGGAAAGGACTATCGGTAATACTGGCAAGATACAAGGAGAGAGAATAG
>MFAQ01000031.1:0-5820 GCA_001776275.1 Candidatus Collierbacteria bacterium RIFOXYD1_FULL_40_9 | reverse complement strand
CTTGGAGCTTACCTCCATTCCACTTTGTTATTACTTCACCTGCGTAATTTAACTGAACAAAGGTGTGCTGATAGGTAATTTTGTATTTTTCGGCTAATTGTTTTTCAACTTCGTCGGTATCAGAGTCTCTAAAATTTACCCTAAAAACAACGGTATCTGTTGGGATTTTGTTGGTATTTTCTAGAAAATCTGCATTTGCAGGTATACAGGTGGTACACCAGTTGGCGTAAAAGTAAAGTACGCGACGTTTGTCTTTATTTTTTTCGAATGCCTCTGGTGAGTAGTCTATATAACCTTCTTCTGACTTTTGATCTGAGATATTGGCCTCGTTTTTTTTAACCGATGGTTGTGTGGTTACTAACTGATCTGGTTTTGGTTGATTTGTTTTGGCAGCAAAACCAAACAGAGTAAATAACGCCAAAGTGAAGGCGAGAAGGACGTAGATGAAGTTACTTTTTTTCATAGGCAAAGCGCATAATGGCAAAACCTTGTAACATGTCCAAGATAAACGCCAGAATGGCACCGACCCACCATGAGGAAATGCCAAGTCCAAGTTGTTCGGCGAATCGGGAAATGAGCCAAAGTCCTACAAAATTTAAAATAAAGTAGCCAACCATCCACTCTTTAGATGTTAGTTCTCTTTGGAGCTCCTCTTGCACCTGTTCAAAGAAGGGAACAAAAAGCAAGTTAAGTAAAGATAAAGTGCCCATACTAAGAAAAAGTCCCCAATTAGGAGTAAGGACGCTGGTGCCAAAAACAACAGACTGGGGGGCGAGCTTGTTGGCAAAGATGAGAACAACAAGATTTACTAGCAGGCACAGAAAATAAATTCTGACCATTTCGACTGAGGTGGTAGTTATAAAACTTCTTTTTTGCATATTTTTTGACTAAATTTATGAATGATTTAAATATACCATTTATCTATTTATCTATTTTTGGCCACCAAGGGACAAAGGCACTGGTTCTATTTTTGTAGTCTTGCCAATCTGGTCTATCGGCATATTTTTTTTCTAACATAGGAATACCAGAAACAAAGAGAATGAGTATGGTTATCGTTATCGGGCTTATTAGGGAAATTAAGGATTGTTGGTTCGCAACAAGGATGAAGATTCCCCACCACTGTGTAACTTCGCCAAAGTAGTTTGGATGACGACTAAATTTCCACAGCCCTTCGGTCATTAGTCTACCCTTGTTTTGTGGCATATTTATAAAATCTTTAAGTTGGGTGTCGGCAACGTACTCGAGTGCAAATCCAATGTACCAAATAACCAATCCAGAAATAATTTGTAAACTGAGCGAGTTGGCGGTTGACTGGCTAGCATAAATAATGCCAAGAGAGATAAGGAACATAAAAATGCCTTGAAGTAAATAAACTTGAAAAAAAGATCTTATATAAAACCATTTTCCCCATTGCTGTCTCAGCTGAAGATAGCGGTAGTCCTCCGAACTGTTTATCAGTCTGTCAAAAATATCCCAAGACAGCCTACTACCCCAGAAAAATACCAATAAGGAAACTATTTTAATCGTGGGGTTTTGCGGGTTATTTAAATACAGAAAAAGCGAGATGCAAATAAACCCTAATCCCCAGGCCAAATCAGCAACATCGCTTCTTTTGAGCACCAAAGAGACTGAGTACCAAACCGTCATGTACACAAAAACTAAAATCGCGACTTGAAGGAAAATCGAACCCATGGATTTATGATACAAGGAAACATCAATGATTAAAAGGATGGGGGAGTAAAAAACTATTGACAAGTCTGTTTTGTGATAATAGAATCGTTTGGTAATTTGATCGATGGTCTGAAGCTCAAACGTGGACGAGCGCCCGGCCCGTCAGGCGGGAGGTTGTAGGTTCGAATCCTGCCAGACCAGCTGTCAAGACAGACGCCTTTTTTATAAGGCGTCTTTTTTTTATTTATTTAAAAAGTAGTTTTGAAGCGACTCCTCGTCGTTTTGTAGCTGTTTTAGTTGCCTTTCAATACTTTCCTGAATTGGTTTTAAGTGTGGTTTTTGACTGTAGTTTGGTTGGTTGGCTATTTCTGCCCAGTTTACATTGAGAGATGTTCTTCTGTTTTTGATGGCTTGGTGCACCATACGCCACTGAAGGTGCGGGGTGAGGTCATGCCATTCCGAGAAAGAGGCAAGATATTCTGGATCGTATTCACCAAGATCCACAGCTCGCTGGAGGGTAATGTGGGTAACGGCCTTTGGTTTTGTAGTTTTTAGATTTTCTAGAGTTTCTGGGTCCATATATGTAATATTATATCTGTATGAGTGCAAGTACTTATGAACAAGCTTTTACTGAAGTATCAGAGCTTAAATATCTACAACCCGGTGAAAATAACCTTGAGAGGCTAATGTTTGCGTCAGATCTTGGAAACACTGAACATGTCAGCAAAGAGAAGCTTGAAACTTTTCTAAAATCTTGTAAGTGGGTTGGAACCGCTACCGAGTTTCTATACATGACAAAAAAATCTAGATCTAGCCTTAAACCATCTGGAAAGGAAACCGTATTTTTAGGTTTAACAGCATTTGGACACAGACGAGCAATTAAGGAGACATTTGGAGCAAAGGACTGGTCTGATGGGCTTTTTGATAAGTATGGTATTAGTATGGCATTTAAAAACTGGGCAGAGTACTTTGTTGAAGAATTAGCTAAAGATGACGAGGTTAAAAATATAGTTTTCTTGGTACCAAAAGAGGCATTAAGTTTTTATGAGAAACATAAGGATGATGAAAAAATGCCTTCTATACAATCGACAGAAAAAGAGCTAATGTTTTTGCTAAATAACCCACAATACGCAAAGAAACTTATGTTGGTTTTTGGAACCGATGACCTAATTAATTCTAGTGAAGTAATAAAACTGGGAGGGGTTGACGGGTATGGGCATCCAGATGGATCTACAGTAAATGACAGTGTTGAAATGAGAGTAGGTGAAGGATTTTTAAAGTTAACAGAGATTCTTACTGGAGTTAAGGTTATAAAAAAGGTAGAGGAGGCATATAAAATAATGGATGGGATCCAAAACTTTGAAACATCCCTTCGTGAAATCGCAGATGTAATAAATAATAGACCGGGTCACATACCAAAGTTGGGTCATATCTTTTTGCCAATCAACAACAACGGCTTTCCAGATGAATCACTGCTTGGAGAGATGGTTCTTAATAAGAGAGACTATGTTACTTGGGAACCAAGAAAAATAATTGACGAGAAACGATTGTCACGGAGAGAAAGATACCACTCTGTGGCATACTTTCAGGACAAAGAGGCTAAGGCAATAATAGATGGTTGGGCGTCTGAGGGAACATTTATAGAAAACGAGAGTAAATTGCGCCAACAGAACATTGATGCAAATGTCGTTAGATTGTTAACACACACAAACGCCCCTGCCTGCAAAGACTTTGCTCTGTCGTGCATGAGATTTGTTGCACAAACAGACAGTGACATTTTGTTTAAAACATTTCCAACAATTGGAGGTGGCGGTGATGATGAGGCACAATTTTGGACTATTGGACCATATATTCTGGAAGCACTTAAGGAGGAGAGATTTTTGAGGCAAGAGAAACCAGACGATGAGCAAGACTTTTTGAAAGTCCTAATGTGGATGAAATCTAGGTGGAAAACTGGAGAATGGGGTTACGACGCGGTATATCCTGGTATTGGGGATTTAAGAAGGGAGATACATAATTTATACTTGCCAAGAGACGGCTTTCACCCTATACACGAGTTTGTATCAAGGATCGGAAAAAGTATTTCTAGTCACCTCTCAGAGATTTATGTTGATCCTAAAATATTTACTCGTGACAACTCTAGAGTGAGACGTCTGAAAGTATGATATAATGCCCTATATTGTTCTTAGAGTGAAGCGATTAGCTTTTGGTTTTGGAGCCTCTTGCAGGTTGTCTATGACCCCCAATTTTCTAAAGGACAACCGAAAAGTGGACGGATATTCCCCTTAAATAAAATGTTTACAAGAAGAAGATCTGGTGGCGGAAATCGCTCCGGAAAAAGTTTTTTTGGTGGTAGAAGTAAGATTGCTAGTGGCGGCCGACCTCGATTTGCCCCAAAACAGTTAGATACCAGACTGTTTGTGCGACCCGCTATAGATACAACCATAGAAGTAGTAGAGATTGAGCACAAGTTCTCTGACTTTAATATGGACCCACAACTAAAGAAGAACCTAGAGATTAGAGGTTTTAGTACTCCTACCCCCATTCAGGACAAGACCCTAAAACCCGGCCTTGCCGGTGAAGATATTATTGGTTTGGCTGACACTGGTACCGGGAAAACTACGGCATTTGTCTTGCCAATTCTTAATAAAATAATTTCCGACCCAGGTCAAAATGCTCTTATTTTGGCACCGACTCGTGAACTAGCGGTCCAAATTCGCGATGAAATTAGACTACTCTCCATGAGTCTTCCTATTTACTCTTGTCTTCTGATAGGCGGTTCGAGTATGGAAAGACAGATAGCGGATCTAAGGCGCCGCCCCCATATATTTGTCGGAACACCGGGAAGAATAAAAGACTTGTACCAGAGAAATGTACTAAGATTCGACAGAGTTAGAACTGTAGTCTTAGACGAGATGGACAGAATGCTCGATATGGGATTTGTAAAAGACATTACAGAAATAATGTCTCTGCTACCAGAGAAGAAACAAACTCTTCTGTTTTCGGCAACTATTGATAATAGAGTTGAACAAATTGGCAGACAGTTTATGGTTTCCCCTATTAAAATTTCAGTAAAAACTGGAGTTACGGCTCAGAATGTAGAGCAAAACATAATAAAAGTATCTGGTAAGTTTAACAAATTAAACAAACTAAAAGACCTACTAAGAACCGAAGGATTTGGAAAAGTACTAGTATTTAGTAGAACTAAGTATGGAGCAGAAGATATTTTGCATGACCTATTGAAAAACGGATTTAAAGTGGCCTCTATTCATGGAAATAAATCCCAGTCACAGAGAGAAGCGGCATTGCGAAAGTTTAAAAACGGAGAAGTGCAAGCACTTATTGCTACAGATGTGGCTGCCAGAGGAATCGACGTAAAAGATGTTAGTCATGTAATCAACTTTGATCAGCCAGGTAGCCATGAAGACTATATTCACCGAATTGGTCGCACTGGTAGAGCTGGTAAAAAAGGCTTTGCCATAACCTTTGTAGACTAAAGTCCACAAAAAGTCCCCCTATTTGGTAGGGGGATTTTTGGTATTAGTAGAGATCTGGGCTTTTAAACGGAATCAGAGCTAAAATCAGTGCGTGTTCGTAATAAGTAGTTCTTGTGATAATGTCACCAGTCATTATTCCAACTGACCCGTTTGTACGCTTGGAATTACTTTGACCAAAAACAAGATCATCTGCGTCGCCCAACTCCATGCCTTTTAACACTAGTTCCGAAACCTGACTTGGTAGTGTAAAAGTAGCTGTACGACTTTTACCATAAACACCTTCTTTTGACTTTACAACCACCCAAGCAAAGGACTCGATTTGTCTTCCGACTACTTCCACCCCGCCTTCGATACCGACCCAAAAGTCAGCGCTGGTAGCAAATTGAGTGAGATTGGCTAAGCGGTTTTTTGCACCTAAAAGTGTTTCGGCGTCTGTCATTGGCTGTGCGCGGACACCTGATGGCACTGCTAGACCGTGAACCATAGCTTCGTATTGAGGAAGCGTTTTTTGAAAGGCAGACTTAACAGCCAATTCCTTTACTGGGTTGATTGAACCAACGAATACTCTAATCTTGTTCATGTTATCTCCTTGTTTGTACATTAATGTTCTTCACTTACCGTTAGGATTTTATCATCAAATTTTTATGATATA
>MFAQ01000030.1:1954-7836 GCA_001776275.1 Candidatus Collierbacteria bacterium RIFOXYD1_FULL_40_9 | reverse complement strand
TCGTTTTCGTGATTTTTGGCATTTAGAACTTGGTGGGGAATTTTTTTCTTTTTTAAATACTGACTAACAACATCGTTTTGCTCTATAGACTTGGTACCAATAAGAATGGGTTGACTTTTTTTGTGAACTTCTTGGACCTCGTTCATAATGGCAGCGTATTTGGCACTTTGGGTTTTGTAGACGACATCGGGGAAGTCTTGCCTTTGAATGGTTCTGTTGGTGGGTATAACCAAGACCGTTAAATTGTAGATTTTTTTGAACTCTTCACTTTCGGTAGCGGCGGTACCTGTCATACCGGCTAACTTTTGATAAAGTCTGAAATAATTTTGCAAGGAAACAGTGGCCATGGTGCGGCTTTCTTGCTGAATTTTGACACCTTCTTTGGCTTCTATAGCCTGGTGTAGTCCGTCTGAATAGCGTCTGCCGTGCATAAGGCGACCAGTATGATCATCGACGATAACAATTTGATCGTCTTTAATGACATAGTCTCTGTCTTTGATAAAAAGAGTTTGGGCTTTGAGCGCTTGTTCTAAGTGATGAAGGGTTTGATAATCTTGTTGATATAGATTTTCGACATTTAAGACTTTTTCTATTTTGCGAAGACCATGATCGGTAAGGTTGGCTGTCCTTTGTTTTTCGTCGACCTCGTAGTCGGTGTCACCTGACAAAGTTCTAATAATAGTGGAAAACTTTAAGTACTGATCGGTTGCCTCCATATCTGGAGCGGAAATAATTAGAGGAGTTCTAGCTTCGTCGATAAGAATGGAGTCAACTTCGTCGACCACAGCAAAGAAATGACCTCTTTGGACCAAGCTTTCTGGACTTTTGGCCATGTTATCACGAAGATAATCAAAGCCAAACTCGTTATTGGTGCCGTAAGTAACGTCGCAGTCATAGGCTTCTTTTCTGGTGGCTGGTCTTAGCCTTTGAAGACGAGGATCACTGTGGGCAGAATTTGAGAAGTTTGGGTCGTAAATTGAGGCTGGTAAGTCGCCCTGACCCGAGTAGATACAACCAACAGATAGCCCCAAAAAATTGTAGACCGGACCCATCCACCCTGCGTCTCTTTGAGCCAAGTAATCGTTGACTGTAACTAAATGCGCACCTTGACCAGCAAGGGAATTAAGGACCATAGCAGAGACGGCTGACAGGGTCTTACCTTCACCAGTTTTTTGCTCACCTATCATGCCTTTGTGGAAAGCTAGACTAGCAATGAGCTGAACATCGTAAGGTCGAAGACCTAAAACTCGCTTAGCTGCTTCTCTGGTTAGGGCAAAAACTCTGGGTAAAACATCGTCTAAAGTTTTTTCGGTGGCAAGTTCTTTTCTAATCTGGGCTATTTCGGCTGGAAATTCGTCGTCGGACATAGTAGCGACTTCCATTTCTAAGGCTGTAATACCATCGACAATCTTACTGAGTCTACTGACCTCGACTTTGTTGGGATTTAAGAATTGATCTAAAAAAGAAAACATAGCGAGTTTGATTATAAACTTAAATTAATTTAACAATGATATTTGTGGGGGTGTGAACTTTGATGCAGGTAAAATATGAGCTCATTTTGCGAAGAAAAAACACTGTTTCGGGATGGTGTTCGTTATACCAGATTCTGTTAATAAGGAGATTCTTGCTATGTTGACTTAATTTTTTTATAAAGTCCAAGTCTTGGACATTGGTAGGGATATTTTTACCTACAAAACAGTCGACTAGAACCAGGTCGTATGCGATTGATTGGAGGTTGTTGACATATTTGATTGCGTCTTGGGTTATTAGATTTAGGTTTTTGATTTTATCTAGACCAAAATATTTGTTGGCAAGCTCTACCATCTGAGGGTCGATCTCTATGGCGGTAATTTTTGCGTGTGGATACAACTTGCTTACTAGTCGAACATTTGAGCCACCACCAACACCTAAAACTAAAATGGTTTTTATTTCCTGGTGCTTTTCGACTAGCTTAGTTATTCCGGTGCGCCAAATTTGTCTTAGGAGCCTACCAGACTCTATTAGACCGTCGACAATAACAGTGGGCTCGGGATAGTGGTCAATGAGAGTAATATTCGTGTTGTAAAGATTGTCTTTGATCTGAATGGTTTGAGGGAAAAATATTTTACGAAACATATTACTTATTTAGCTCGTTTAGCTCTTGTCTTATTTTACGCGCTAAATCTCCCCATTGCTTGTATCTTAAATTTAGCTGATAGGTGCTAATTCTTTTGGGAGAAATGTTGTTTGCAATTAAAGCGGCGTCTAGGAGGTCTGCTGCTGCTCTATCTCTTTCTAAATATGAGCCTGTGCCAGAGACAATTGCCACAAGTGATAAACCAGCTTCACTGAAAGTGACGATAGTGCTGTAGCCAGCCTCTTCCGTGTAGGCTATTTTTAGCCCGTTGACGTTCGGGTAAACATTTAGAAGACCATTCCAATTGGGTAAGTAGTAGCGACCATGAGAGCTACTAGTAGCTATATCCTGATTATCAGAGTTAGCAGCAGTCAAGATCTCTGGGTAATTTTTTTGAACATTATTGACTAATTTAGCAATGTCTTCTAAAGTTGAGTACTGATTTTGATCATCTAGGCCATCTGGGTTAGCGAAATGACTATGCTTCATAGCAAGTAGTTCTGCTTTTTTGTTCATATAATATAAAAATTCTTGATTTGTAGCACCTATTGATCGAGAAGATTCGTCTGCTAACACCTGCGCCGCGTCATTGCCACTGGTGGCAATGGCGCCACGAAGGATATCGGAAACCAAGAAAACTTCACCAGGCTTTAATCCTAAAACCGTAGGTACTTTATTAATTGATTCTGGGTGAACAATAATAGTTTTATCTTCCGGAATAAAGTCCAAAGCTACCTGGGCTGAGAGGAGCTTGGTAAATGAAGCAGGGGAAATTTTTTGATTGCTTTGTTTTGAGTAATAAACTTTTCCAGTGTTGGCGTTGTAGACTAGGTATCTTGGAACTTTTTCTAAACTAGGAAGCTGCTTACTACTACTAAAGTCCAAATTTAGACTGGTGTCGATTTTTGAGCTTATTTTGTCTGTGAAATCTTTGTGAAAAATTGGAGAAATGAGGTTTTGAACACTTGCGTTGTTTTTGTATAACAAAATACCAAACATGGATCCCCCAATAACGAGAAATATAAATAATATAAGAAATATTTTTTTAAGCACGAGTGATAACCTCTTTACCGACAAACGGAACCAAGATATCTGGAACTTTGACACTGCCATCTGCCCGTTGGTAGTTTTCCAAAATGGCGCCTAGGATTCTTGGAGTCGCCACGACAGTATTGTTTAGAGTGTAGACGTGTTTTAGTGTTCCATCGCTTGCTTTGTAGCGAATATTTAGTCTTCTGCTTTGGAAGTCATTAAAGTATGAGTCGGAATGAGTTTCACGATATGCATTTTGACTTGGGAACCAAACCTCAACATCATATTTTCTTCTTTGACCTGCCCCCATATCGCCTGTACACATAAGCAAAACATGGTAGGGAAGTTTTAGCTCTTGCAAGAGACTTTCTGTGTCCGAGAGCATTTTGTCGTGCATTTTTCTGGTTTCTTCTTCGTCCGCGACAGTGTAGACAACTTGTTCGACTTTATTAAACTGATGTACTCTGAAAATACCCTTAGTGTCTTTGCCGTAAGAGCCAACTTCTCTTCGGTAGCAAGGTGAAATACCTACCATGCGAACAGGGAGATCTTTTTCGTTTAGGGTTTCATCTTTATAAAAGGCTGTCAGAGAAACTTCGGCAGTACCAATTAGTCGCTGGCCGTCTTGAGTTTGATAGTGATCTTCTTTGCCCCAAGGAAAATAACCTGTTCCCCGCATGGCATCATCGTTTACCATCCAAGGCACTGTCATGGGAGTGTAGCCTTGGGAAACCATTTTTTTCAAGGCATACATAAGCAAACCATATTCCAAGAGAACCAAGTCATTTTTGGTAAAGTAAGCCCTACTACCAGCAATGCGGACGGCACGTTTGTTATCGAGTAGGTCTAAATTTTCAGCTAGCTCCTCGTGTGGCAAAACAGGGAAGTCAAATTTTGGTATGTCTCCCCACTTTTTGACCTCGACATTACCAGACTCATCTTTGGCCACCGGGACATCATCTGCTGCTGGGTTTGGCACTTGGTACATTAGTTCTTGAAACTTTTTTTCTGTTTCCGAAAGAACTGGTTCTAACTCTTGGAGTTGTTGTTTTATTTGTTTGCCTTTTGCAATTTGTTCATCTGAAGGTTTACCTTTAAGGTCAGCCACGTTTGCGTTTGCCTGACGTCTTAATTCCTCAACTTGTAGAAGGAGAGACTTTCTTTGGCTATCGACCTCTAAAACCGCATCAATAATTTTTGAGTCAAATTGTTTGTTGCTTGCAGCCTGCTTAACAGTGTCGGTATTTTGGCGAATATAGTTTATCTCTAACATACGCTTTATTATATGCCTAAATCTGCTGCAACCGACTTCATAGAAGTTAAACAAATTTCCACAAATTTTTCTAAGGGAAGACTTAGACCTTCTGGATTTGCACACATGGCAACTTCATCTCTTCTGGTGCCGGCTGCAAATTTTGGTTCTTTTAGAAAACGCTTTAAGACAGAGCTAACTTGGACATCGGCTAGTTTTTTACTAGGATACACGAAGGCAACGGCCATAATAAGCCCAGTTAGCGAGTCGGCACAAAAAATAGACCACTCGGCTTTGTTTTGTGGTTTGTATCCTGTTAGTTCTGGGGCATGGGCGTGAACAATTTTGAGGACAGTGTCCGAAATTTCTAAGTTGTATTTGGCTAAAATCTCCTTGGTTTTGTGAGGGTGGGTTTGCTTGTATTCACCGGAGTAATCGATATCGTGAATTAGACCTGCGACCAACCAATCTTCTTTTTTTGGTTCGCTGTTTGCAAGTAAATTGTTTTCGGAAAAATAATCGTAAAGCCCTCCCATACAACTCATAAGTGCTAGTGAATGAGTATAGATTTTGGGGTCCAGTTGGTCCTTGGCTGCTTCTTGAAATTTTTTATCCATGTAGTATTTTAACCCAAAAAAAGCCGCCTTAACTATAAAGACGACTTTGTGAAACTAACGAACTAAAATAAAACGCTGGACTCTGCTTTCGGTCAGTATGCGGTTTTCCGTAATACTATATGGCGAAAGGAGCAAGTAGGAACCCATATTCTCCATAAAGTAGACGTCTCCAATGACTGGAGCTGGATCTGCCGGGGACTGGCATTGACCATTGTGCAGCTCGCCTGTGGCCAAGTTTTTGAACTCGACCACGAGAGCAGTGTATCCGTTAATTGTTTGCTTACCAAGCAACCGGTTAACCACCCAGAGATTACTAGGGATAGGTGTGTTGGTTGGCATGGGGGTAGGTGTTGGCGTAAGTTGCGGTGTGGCTGCCTGGCGCATAGGATCAGCTGTCGCTGTTTGCAAAATGATGGGCAGAGCAACTTGGTCAACTGAGGCAGTTGACGGGCGCATGGAACTAACAAGCCACACGGCAATTAAACCAAGTGCTATCAGACCTACAGCCACCAGAACCGCTTGAAAAAGATGTGGTCTAAGTTGGTACTGCTTTTTAGTATAAGCTGTAGCATCTGACCAAATTTTAGTGAATTTATTTTTCACATTTACTCCTTTTTTAAATTAAAGACCTTGTTTACCCTATATTATACTCTTTTACTGCACACGGTACAAAAAAAGCGGGGTTAACCGCTAAATTTGTTAAATTAACTTAAAAATTTATTTTACAGCGTTGACGGCGTAAACGACTTTACCAGCAGGTGCTTCGACTTCAACTACGTCTCCGACTTTTTTGCCAATAAGTGCTTTACCCAAAGGTGACTCGTGAGAGATTTTCTTGGCAGCCGGATCGGCTTCCCATTCTCCG
>MFAQ01000030.1:1686-1935 GCA_001776275.1 Candidatus Collierbacteria bacterium RIFOXYD1_FULL_40_9 | reverse complement strand
CTATGGAAAATTCATGAGAGCCACCATTGACCTGTACAGTAACGACACTACCAATTCCGACTTCGTCTTCACCGCTTTTTTTGATATCAACAACAACAACTCTAGAAATAATATCCTTAAGCTCTTCAATTCTACCTTCTAAGGCAGAGAGATCCTCTTTGGCAGAGTGATACTCGGCATTTTCAGAAAGGTCTCCGAACTCACGTGCTTTGGCTACGCGATCGATGGCCTCTGGAAGACCTGATTTTT
>MFAQ01000030.1:166-1637 GCA_001776275.1 Candidatus Collierbacteria bacterium RIFOXYD1_FULL_40_9 | reverse complement strand
AGTTTGTAAACGATAACCTTCTTCTTTTAGTTGTCTAAACGCACCTAAATTCCCCGAAATTATTTTAGATTCTAAAGTAGACATTTTTAGCCTCCATAAATGTAATTTTCAGTATAAAATGAAGAGCTAGTTTATACAGTACATCCGATTGAAATTTTAAGCTAAATTCTAAGAAAAAAGGGAAAACACATATAGTGTTCTCCCCTAACATTTTGTTGTGACAAAAATGTTAGACACACTAAATCTACATAATGTAAAAACTTTACTGATTTCAGCGAGAAATTCTTTGAATTCTCAGCTGACACTAAATCGAACAAAAAGCTTAAAGTATTCTGAAAGTCAATATTTTGACCTAATAAGCTTTCTGAGTCTTTTTAATAGCTGTGCTGAAGATGGAAGTAATACCATGAACATTATTGATGATGTTCCAAGCGGAGATGCGTTACTTCAGCAACTTAAAAAATTAGAATTTAGAGATGTAAATCTCCAGTTTGAAGAATTGTTTATTAAACAATTTCATAAGCTTTTTCCAAAAACTAAGAAGAAAAAGAAAAAATACAAAGCTATTATTATTATTGATGCACACGAACAAGAAACATATAGCAAAGAAAAGCGTATCAGTAAAGCCATTCGTGGTGGAAAACATAAAAATGGCACTAATTTCTTTTTTAAATATCTTACAATGCAAGTGATGATTAAAGATAAAATCATCACTTTAGGTGTACGTTTTTACAGTCGAGAAGATCAACAGAGAGAGCTTGTAGATGAACTCATCAAATATGCTCAAAAGCATATAAAAATTGAAGTTGTGCTTCTTGATCGTGGTTTTCGTGATGCATCATTGCTTAATAATTTGGAATATAGAGAAGCTCCGCTGTTAATGCCTTGCATCAAAGATGCAAAAGCAGAAAAGTGTTTTGAAGAGCTGCGAAATAAGCAGTTCAAAACAAAGCGTTTTATTATTACAAACAATAAGAAAGAAGGAATAAATGTAACACTACTTATGATTCGTTTATCTAATAATAAAGAAGTAGGATTTTACACGACATTATCTGGAACATGGTTTCATTCTGCGAAGTATTATCTGGAACTCTACAAGAAAAGATGGAATATTGAGACCGGTTATCGCTTACAGAATATGTTCTTGCCAAAAACAACTTCTATTGAAAAAGTAGTACGCTTTTTTTATTTTTGTTATGCAGTTGCAATGCATAATCTTTGGTTAATTATCAAGAAAACAATCGCAGTTGGAAGTTGTTTCACAGTCTTAATGATGAAAATAGTCTTAGTGTTGTTTTGGATAACAACACATTTACCAAAACATTGGTGAAATAAAGCTTAGTGGGGGTGGCAAGAGAGTCAGCGCTATAAAATCGCTGAAATTTTGCTCAAAAATGATAAAAAATAGCAAGATTTCAGGACGAAAAGATTAAAAAATGATTGTAGACAAAAATTAGTAAGTAAAAAAGTG
>MFAQ01000030.1:0-116 GCA_001776275.1 Candidatus Collierbacteria bacterium RIFOXYD1_FULL_40_9 | reverse complement strand
GTTTATAAGCTTTTTGGTTCATTTGTTACACCAGAGTAATAACTATTTCTCTCTAAAACTCTCCTAACGTCTTCTGCTTCTTTTTATCTACTTCATCCCGATAAGGCCGCCACATC
>MFAQ01000029.1 GCA_001776275.1 Candidatus Collierbacteria bacterium RIFOXYD1_FULL_40_9 | reverse complement strand
GGTGACTCTGTTGATTTGGCTACTTTAAGTTTCGTTATTCCTATGCCGGTTCGCCCAGAAGTGGTCAAGGAGCCAAAAGTCAAAAAAGAGAAAGCCGTTAGTAATCTTAAAAAGACCAAATAATTATGAATACCACAACTCTCACTCCAAAAGACATTACCAGAAAATGGCACTTAATTGACTTAAATGGTAAAGTTTTAGGTCGATCAGCTGTCGAAATTGCCAAACTTTTAGCTGGTAAAAACAAAGTTCTTACAGGTGATCACTTGGACAATGGTGACTTTGTTGTTGCTATTAATGCAGGTGACTTTACTGTCACTGGCAAAAAAATGACCGAGAAAATGTATTATTCTCACTCTGGTTTTGCTGGAGGCTTTAAAGAGAGAAACCTACAACAAATGATAGACAAAGACCCTCGTCGTGTTGTCGAAAAAGCCGTCAAGGGTATGCTACCAAAGGACAAACATCAACAAAACCGCTTAAGAAGATTAAAACTCTTTACCGATGCCAAGCATCCTTACGCAAACGAGCTCGGCCTTAACAAAACAGAAAAATAAAATACCATGGCACAAAAACTATCCAAAAAATCCAAAGTCGCAGTTAAACCAGTCAAGTCCCAGCTCACCAAAAAAGGTGCCCTAACTATGCCTGCCGAATACTTTTCCGGTCTTGGTCGCCGCAAAACTGCTGTTGCTCGTGTCAGAATCTGGCCAGGCAAACAAGAATTAACTGTAAACGGCAAGCCAATTTCAGCCTACTTCAAAGGTGATGTCTTCAAAAAGATTTATGCAACTCCATTCATGGTTACAGAAACATTAGGTCAATTCACCGGAAGCATCAAAGTCGCCGGTTCTGGTCTCATGGGTCAGGTTGACGCTGTTGTTCACGGTATTGCCAGAGCACTTGTCAAAGCCAACACCGACGTCTACAAGCAGGTCCTACGAGACAAAGGTCTCTTAACCCGTGACCCTCGCATGAAAGAAACCAGAAAAGTCGGCCAAGGTGGTCGCGCTCGTGCCAAGAAGCAATCTCCAAAGCGCTAATCAATTAGTTTTGTGCTAGAATCCCATCATCTTGTTACAGAAGGAGTTCTTCATGCACTTTTCCTTAAAGTTTTCCAATTTAGATCCAAACCTAGAGACTAGTTGGTCTGATCTAAGAAGGCTAAGTGATTTGGTCAGCAAGTTGTATCCCAATCAAAAAATTGAGGTAAAGATAGAGTTCGCCTACGCTCAAAATTTTGTTGTCGACCCTTATGCCGAAATCATTGCGCCAGCAGGTCCAGTCAAAATCGAGCTTTATCCACAGACAAACTGCAAAAGAGATGACCTGAATCCCCAGAGCACCAAAATTGTCAGTAGTATTGTTGATCTAATCATCAAATTCCTTGCAGCCTCCGTTCCAGCAAATACCAATCTGTTTAGTCAACCATATACTCCGAGTACCGAAATCAGTATTTCGCACGGATTTGGTGTCTACAAGTTTACAGATGCCAAACCCGATGAATACCCCTAGGTATATTAAAATAAAAGTGTGAAGACCTCACACTTTTTTCTTTGTCTATTTGCCGTAACTTTAGTTGTTCTTGGCTACTTCGAGTATCGACAGCAAAAGGTTTTAAATGAGCAAAAACCGATTCCCATAATTACCAGTCTTGCCAATTCTTTGCTCCCAATTCCCAAAGAGAAAATCAAACCAGAGCCTATCACCATTATGGCAGTGGGGGACATTATGCTCGGTCGCTCCGTAAACACTAAGCTCCAAAAACAAGCCGATTTTACCTTTCCATTCCAAAAAATAAACAGCTTTTTCAAAAATACGGATGTTGTTCTTGCAAATCTAGAGTCCCCCTTTGGCGAAAATTGCCCAGTTACAGATACTGGCATGGTTTTTTGTGCCGACAAAAATTCTGTTCAAGGTTTAAAACTCTTGGGTGTAACTCACGCCAATTTAGCCAACAATCACATCAATAACCAAGCCAAAAATGGCATCGAATTAACAAACAATATTCTTCTCCAAAACAAAATTAGCTCAGTTGGTCTTAGTACTGGTAGCGGAATTATTGTTAGTCAAATAAAAAACACCAAAATTGCCTTCCTTGGGCTAAACGACGTTCCTCCATACCCAAAAGAAATAAATAATCTAAGCAAAGAGCTTTTACTAAAACAGCTAGAGCTCGCCACCAAGTCTGCCGATATCGTTATCGTCAGTTTCCACTGGGGCAACGAGTATCAGCAAAAAAGCAAAAGACAGCAAGAACTCGCCCGTCTTGCAGTAGACAATGGGGCCGACCTTATTATCGGTCATCATCCTCACTGGGCTCAAGAAATCGAAAAATACAAAGACGTTCCAATTTTTTATTCCCTTGGTAACTTTGTTTTCGACCAAATGTGGTCCAAAGAAACCAGGCAAGGTTTGGTCGTCAAGGTGGTTTTTGAAAATGACAAAGTTAGTACCTACTCAGCTCTTCCAATTTTTATAAACAAAGACTATCAACCAGAAACAAAAACTACCCCTTAAAGGTTTTTGTCGATTTGGTCTGTCAGCTACGAATCACTCCTTCTTCGAAATATAGTCATATATCGGTCAACTGGTAGCGTCCATCTTAGTTTTGTTGGCCTGTCTGGATCTGTCTCACAAGCAGTCATGTAAACGCTTAGTGGATAATGGAGAGCGTCACTTATCTCCGCTCCTGCATCAGGTAAACAATCTTCGTATCCAAGGTCTTTTAACAGTAAAGCAAATATATTCGACTCTCTAAGTTCTCGATCTGCTTTAAAGTGATCAATAACTTCTGGGTCTTCAATAACATGGTCATAAGTGCTAAATATAATCATTTCTGGGTTAGTCTCTATTGTTTTTTTCAAAATCTCACGCCATTTATCAATCAAAATCATCTCGTTGACTGGTCCGGGGTGTCTAAGCACTACTAGGTCATAATCTTTACCTCTAAGAAAATCAGTAGCGTCTGTATGTGGCCAAAAGTCTACCGTAGACCCTTTTGCAGACAACAGTGGATCAAGCTCCATACTTTCTTTTTCTTGACCAGTCTCTGCTGTATCAATAACATCAATATCAGCAGGTAATCCTTGTTCGTTTAGAAATCGCAATATTCCTCCTACTTCAAAACCAAGGTGTCCACCAGGAATGGCTATTTTCATTCGACCATCGCTACTCCATAGAGGTATTTTAGTTACTTCGCCCATTGACCGAAACATGTTACTTAGTGCCACATACCATTTTTGGGCTGTTGCTCTAGCCATCTCCCGAAAGTTTTTATCTGCAACATCTTTTGGAATATCGCCTGGCAATTCCTTTATTTCTTCATCTTCTTCCAACTCAATGTTTCTAGAGAATCCACCAAAAGAAACAACCCCACCTTCAAAGGAACTGTTTTTTAAAGCAGATGCTACAGCCACAACCAACATAGAAGACATAGTGTATTTTGCTTTAACAAGTCGCCTATCTTCTGACTTTATCAATCTCGGTCTTATCTCGCATTCATTAGTTGGATTGTCGATCTCGTGTGCCACATGTTCACCATAGAGTGTCATCCGTCTATTCTAATCAAAAAATCAACTTGCTACAATAGAATTAATGCCCACCCACCACCCACATCACCGGATCAGAAAAAGCAATCCGGACTATTTTGACTCCGCCATGTCACTTATTGCAATCATTAGTCCTCTAAGTATGACTCCACAGGTCTACCAAGTATATCTACATAAAAATGTTACTGGTATTTCGTTGAGTACTTGGTTGTTATCAGCCGCTACCTCAATAATTTGGCTTGCATATGGCTTCCATAGAAAAGACAAACCAATTATCTTCAACTCCACCATGGGAGGAATTCTTTGTACCGCAATCGCCGCTGGTGTATTCCTGTACAAATAAAAAAGATTGATAAATCAACCAAAATTCGGGGTGCCGAGTGACGATCTCGGGCCCTGCGACCCCCAGCCGCAGATACTGCCGTTATACTACACCCCGTGCTAACTCAATAATTTTATCACCACAAGGCACAAAAAAGCGCCTAAACAGGCGCCTTCGGGAAAATTATTTTACCGATAAACCATTCTTCACCTTTTGTGTTGATAAGCTCAATTCTAACCCGATAAGAAGACTGACGTTTTGAAGCCGTGCAAAACAGTGTATAAATTTTTTTCTCTCTTCTACCAACATATTCTACGAGTCTGGACATCATAGAAGTTAAGTCCTCAAGTTTGTAATTTCCCTCTCGTTCCTCAAAAGTAACAACTACTTCTCCACCAAGTAACAAATTAGACATCATTTCCCTGTTAAGTTTCAAGAAAAACTGGTTCATAAACCACTCCTCCAAAATTTCAAAGTCGTCTCAAATTTTAACACAACAACATTGCGTGTACTTATAGAATTGGTCTGTGCTAGAATAGCCTCAAAACAACATTAAAATAAAGGCGAGGTGTCACTTTGAATCCAAGCAGAATTCTAGAGCTGCTGATATATGTTTATTTGGTCTGGCCGTTCTTTTGGTTGCTTTTCTTCTTTCTTGTAGGCTACCCATGCTTTTTTGAAGATAAAACAGCGGTTGGGTTAATTGTCTCAATTGTTTCCCTGCTTGCAATTGCTGCTTGGTTCTACTTTCCGTTTTACTATTTTTATAACGCACAGCAAATTACAATTGTCTGTAGTCAATTAAGCATATTCTTACAAATCCCAACACCTGAGTTATGTAGCAATCTTTATTAGTGCTTTTAAGCAGACTCTATTTACGGTCTGCTTTTTTTTGTTCTTGCAAAAATAACCCGAAAGGGTTAAATTGATTTTAGATTAAAAAATAAAAATACATATGGCAAAGAAACAAAAAACCGAAGACAAGACTGTTCCAGTCCACGCCGACAATCAAGCTCGCTTAACCGCCGTCAAAATCGCTATGCAACAAATCACCAAACAGTTTGGCGAAGGAGCCATTATGCACCTGGGCTCCGACAAAGTCGGCGAAAAAATCCCCGTTATTTCCACCGGTTCTATCAGTTTAGATTTAGCTCTTGGTGTTGGCGGTTTCCCCAAAGGTAGAATTATCGAAATCTATGGACCAGAAGCCTCAGGTAAAACCACAGTTGCCCTCCATGTAGTGGCAGAAAGCCAAAAGCAAGGCGGTATCGCCGCTTTTATCGATGCCGAGCACGCAGTCGACCCCAACCGAGCTCGCTCAATCGGTGTCGACCTTGATCAACTCTTACTCTCTCAGCCAGACAACGGCGAGCAAGCCCTAGAAATTGCCGAAACCCTTATTCGCTCAGGTGGAGTTGATGTTGTTGTTATTGATTCTGTTGCCGCCCTAGTTCCCAAGGCCGAAATCGACGGCGAAATGGGAGACGCTGCCATGGGTATGCAGGCTCGCCTCATGAGCCAAGCCCTTCGCAAAATTACCGGCGCTATCTCAAAAAGTAAATGCATAGTTATTTTTACCAATCAACTTCGCGACAAAATCGGCGTCATGTTCGGCAACCCCGAAGTAACCACCGGCGGTAAAGCGCTCAAATTTTATGCCTCTATTCGTATCGATATGCGCAAAATCGGTAATATTCAAGAAGGAGATGAGATTGTTGGCTCAAGGCACAGGGCCAAAATTGTCAAAAACAAAGTTGCCTCCCCTTTCAAAATCGCCGAGTTTGATGTTCTCAATGTCGGTGGTATTAGTAAGTTAGGAGATCTTTTGGATACCGCTATTGCCTACGGTGTCGTCGAAAAAGCTGGCTCTTTCCTAAAATATGAAGGCCAAACACTAGCCCAAGGTCGGGAATCAGCCAAGACTGTCTTACTAGAACAGCCAGAAACTATCGAAAAGATTAAGTCTCAAGTCATGGAAAAGGTCAAT
>MFAQ01000028.1 GCA_001776275.1 Candidatus Collierbacteria bacterium RIFOXYD1_FULL_40_9 | reverse complement strand
ATTAAAGAGGTTTGGAGATCCAACACATACCAAGAAAATAATTCTTGCTGGACGGATTAATAATATAAAATAAATTTATGTACAACCCTATCAACCCAATTTCCCACTCTCAATACACACAATCTATCGCCCAAAAACCAAAAAGAAAAATAAACTTAAAACCACTCTTCATCTCTCTCATTTTTATTGGTCTCTATATTCTTACCATTATTCTAAGCACTTTCTTGGCAAGTTTTAGCGAAAATATTGACCAACTCAATCTAACTACCACCTTTGACCCTATCATTACCATTGCCTATATCCTCGTTTTCTACTCTGTGAGCTTCTACTACTCACTGACTAAGAAACAAGCCTACAACTATCTCCTCCTTGCTCTTTTCCTCTCCTTCACCATTAACTTCGTCGAAGGCGCCATGATTCTTGTCTTTTTGGCACCCATACTAAGAAAGCTAAAACTCATCGAGAGCCAAACTCAGCAATAAGTATTTACTTCAGCGCCGCTACCGGGTCAGCGTACCCTTTAGCCGTCCTTATCTCGAAGTGCAAGTGTGTCCCAGTAGAGCGACCAGTACTACCCATCTCACCAACCTTATCACCCCTCTTCACCGTTTGCCCTGCCTTTACGGCCAACTTAGACATGTGCGCGTACAGTGTCTTGTAACCATTACCGTGATCGATAATTACTCTGTTTCCATAACCACTGTTATCTGGCCAACCTGAAACTATTACAGTCCCAGCATCCGCCGCCAAAATAGGTCCACCAGAACGGTTAGCTATATCAACCGCCTTATGCCAGGGTTTGTAGTACTGAGTTATGGTTCCGGCTGCCGGCCAAAGCCACTTCCCTGTTGCCGAAACAGCACCAGCGTTTGGAGTAATTGCATTTGCAATATTGTTTCTTGGTGAACTAATTGGCTCATCTGGCATTTCCCCATCCGGAACCACAACATTTTGACCAATAGCCAAGGCAAATGTTTCATCGTTACTAAATTCGTTAAAAGGGAAGTCAACTATTGCCTGGGCAGAAACATTATATTTTTTAGCGATTGAGTAAACCGTCTCACCTGTTTTTACGGTATGCACTACACCGGTAACCGGCGGAATCTTTAGAGCTGTTCCAGGCTTCAATCTTTTTTCTGTTACTCCCTTGTTAAGCCACAAAATCGAGTCCGTATCTACCCCAAACTTTTTTCCTATCCCCGCCAAAGTGTCTCCATCCTCTACTGTATATTCAAATACTTCAGCTCTTGGCTTCTCCGAAACCTGAGTCATAGGGTCAATCAAAACATTGTCGGCATCAAAAACAAATTCTCCTTCTGGCCCTCCAGTTCCCAAATTCTCCTGAGCAAAAGCAAATTTATTATTAAACGCTCCAGATAAGACAGCAGAGGCCTGACTGTCGTTACTCACCAGTGTAGGGCCCAAAACCACCCCCAAAACCATTACCGTAATCACCACCAAATTTACAATTACCTGGGCATTCTTACCTCTTTGTACATAGAGTTTACCAACAAAGGTAGATTTAACAGATTCAAAACTTTGAAATTTAGGGTTTAGATAATGAGAAAAAACGTGTTTGCTAAGCAACACCAAAAATTGGCCAAAAGCCCCAATCCACTCCTTGTAGAATTGCTTAATAAACATTTATTGTCCAGAAATTATTCTACCATTACAAACTCACCAAAGCGGATATAATATACAAAAGCTCTTTCCAAAAAAAGTTTCCAAAGGAGATAACATGCTCGGCGAGAAAATATTAACTTTAAACCCAAACGACACAGTATGGATTACCAATCGTGCCAAAATAGATAAACCAAACTTCATTCGGCTTTTAAACCAAGCTCCCGGCAACATTCTATTAAAGATGGAGTTTAGTGCTGAAGGCAAGTACTTCTATCTTACAAACTCAGATGATACTTATCTCCAATTCAAAAGAAGCGACAGTGCCAAGATAGACCATCTCTCCAAAAACCGCACCCGGCTCTTTGTAAAAGACGAGGTTTATGAAATTTACTTAAACTACGCCGATGCCTCCACCAAAGAAGCAAGAAATCAAGTTTTAGTCATTGAGTTCAAAGACTCCATGTCTGTCAACGTTTACCTCCGCTAAAACACCACCAACCCGCCTACCAAGGCGGGCTTTTTGTTTTACAATTTACTTTAGTGTCCAAAAAGAAAACTATACTTCTTGTTTATGTCATCTTGATTTACATTCTGTATCGTGGCACTGTGTCACTGTGGCGCTTTGCCAAGCCAATCTATTCCCAGCTCCCATATCTTCTAGGCCAAGATAAACCAATCACTTATCTTTTTCTTCTCGGCAACGATACCGAAATGCGTGCCAACGGTGGCTTCGCCGGCTCCTACACTAAGATAACTGTAGAAACACCCGATTTTGATTCTTTGAGTTTTTTCAATTTTGAGTTTTTTCGTGAAATGAAACTAGATGTTTCATTTCACGACATATACGTTCCCAACGGTCAACTCGGAGGCCATGTTACGCCACCAGAACCAATCCAGCAAGCCTTTGGCAAGGGCACTTGGGAACTAGCCAATGCCGACTGGCAACCCAACTTCCCGACTACTGCCACGTCAATTCGCTGGTTTTTAGAAAAAGGCAAAGAAGCAAACCCAGACGTGCTTGGAATAGTCAATCTTTCCACTATCAAAAAAGTTCTAAACATCATTGGTGAGTTCAAAATTCCAGAAAATGACAAGGTTATTACTCCAGACAACCTCTACCTCTACTTACAAGGTAAGGCCGAAGTAAATTTCTTCCCCGGATCAACCCAAAAAGCCGATGCTCTCCACTCTGTTGGCACCTCAGCCCTCAAAAAAATAAATTCCCTAAAGTTAGCTAAAAAAATCCAAATTGCAAAAGTTCTCTATCAAGATCTAAAAAATAATAATATTGTTTTAAACAGTACCAATCCAGACTTTCAAAAATTTCTGGAGGATCAAAATTACGCTGGTGCTTACCAGGCAGACACTTACGATTACTATGGTTTAGTCGAAATGAATTTAGGTGCCAACAAGGCTAACCAATATGTCACCCGCCAAACCACCCACGTCATTGCGAGGAGTGAAACAACGAAGCAATCCCCGACCATATCCCACACCATTGACATCGACCTCCAAAACACCTCTCCAGAAAAAAACCCCAATCCACCTCTACACTACGGTGGTCACTACATAGGCTTTTTTCGAATTTATTTACCACCAACCGCCACCAACATCCAATTAACTCACTCAGAATACTTACCTTGCAACGCTGCCAACCAAAGTTACTGCTATAGCTCAACTAGCTCCGCCAATGTCAACCAAGCCATCCTCGAAAACCAAACTCCAAAAATAACAACCTGTGATCAGATCTCCGAAATCTGCAACTCATCATCTCAAAAATTTACCATCGTAAGTTTCTGGCATCTCACCCTTGCCGGACAGCACTCAGATATCAAACTAAGCTACAACCTGCCCAATATAGACCCTAAAGAATATAGCCTAACCCTCCTCAAACAAAACGGACTCCCCGTCTCACCTCAGAGTTTAAACATTTTTGGTAAAACCCACCAAACAAGCCTAAGAAAGCCCTTACTTTTTCAAACTAAGGTCCTATGGTAAAATATATAGGTTCTTACAAAATTTAAGGAGATTACAACAATGAACAAAAAGCGGCTTGCTATTTTTATTCTCACGGCTTTTCTTGTTGCCTGCGGAGGTGGTCATGTCACAGCCATTCCCCCAGTACCACCCACAACGACAAACTCAGTTCAACCCATTACGATCCCCCAACAAGCTGATCCTGAGTTAGTCACCATAATCACTTCGCTAGACAACATCTCTCGCAGTACTATAAGCAAGTGTGTCTCAGACAACCCATCCCTAGACCCCTCAAAGCTAGTTTTGGATTCAAGCACACTGACATTAGACGTTGCAACACAGGCATACAAAACTTATAAATTCGCGATCAACAATACTGTGAATAACACAGCGACTCTGACGGGATACGTAACTATCAGTAAAAGCCCAGACGGCATCACCTATCTACTGTACAACGTAGACTGTAAATAAAACCTCAGCCCCCCCAAAAAAAAGGGGGGCTTTAGTGATAAAATATAGGCTGAAATCCACATTTAAATTTTACAAAAGGAGTATCTCATGCGATTTTGGCGCAGAACAACCCTCATCGACCGAACACACACTTTCCTAAAAAACAGAATAGTCAAGGATCCAAAAAACAACAAGCAAATCAAAAAAGACTGGCAGTTTACCCTAATAAACGGCAAAATTAATGTCTACGGGGAACATCGACAAGCCTTTGGTGATATGGACAAACGTGCCGAGATTATTGTAATCACTCACATGCAAATCAAGATCCTTTATACATCAAAACTTTCCACCGAAGATATTGCATTGCTCAAGAAAGCTCTCCAATCAATGGGCCGTAACCTATTTATCAGCCATGGACCCTTGGTTACAGTCGACATTGAAAAGTTGCTCAAATGAAAAAACTTTTTTTGGTAATCTTTAGCCTCTTGATTGCTGGTTGTGCTCGATCAGAGTCTATCGGAAAGGAATCTACCCCAACTCCAGTTTTAGATTACAATTCCGCAATTCAAACGCTTACCATTAACCAACTGCAAGACCTCTGCCAAGATTATCTTGCCCCGCTTGGGTACCCAAAGTTCAGTGCAGAAACAATTGCCGCTGATGTAACCCAAAACCCGGGCATCATTCAGGCGTATATTTATCCTACGTTCTCAGTAGAAGGGAAACCAAACACTACCGTTCACTTTGGACCTGAAACAGATATTCCAACTGCCTACCGAATCATTGGCACCAAGGTTTATCTTCTAGTGGGCGTCGATAGAGTCAACACCACCAATATTATTTTAAAACAAAACAATGGTGTCATCGGTTACCTTGCCCAATTCGAACTTAGCTTCGATTTAAAAGGCGACCACCAATCAATCATGCCGATTGGTTGTCTCCCAATAAAAAATCAATAACTTCTCGCCCTCCGACTCGGAGGGCTTTTTTTAAGGCACAATATTTATTAGCATCCCCACTTCGGACAAGTTATAAATTTCTTTACTATCCTTTGGCTCCATCGCCACACAACCGCCAGTCATTTTTCGCCCAATATAATAACCAAATCGATAAGTTCGCACGCCTCCGTTTCCCAAAACATAAGGCAGCTCATGAATCCCTAGGTAAGCTCCAATATCCTCAGCATAGTTAAACGCCATCCAATACGGCATCCATACTCCAAAAATGTCCGAGTAGGCTTTGGGAGCTTTGTTCATAATTTTGTACTGACCAGTCGGTGTCGGATAATAATTTCCCGTCGAAACTTTATATTCTTTATAAACTTCCCC
>MFAQ01000027.1:3541-5916 GCA_001776275.1 Candidatus Collierbacteria bacterium RIFOXYD1_FULL_40_9 | reverse complement strand
GGTTTCCAGGAGAGACCAAGGGGTGTTTCCAGATCTAGTAGACGAGGGACGTGAATGTCGATGGTCCCATCTTTCCAGAGGGTGACGGGAATTCCTCCTCTTAGAATTAAGAGCGTATATTCATACTTTGGTGCCATTTGTGCTCCTTGTAAAAGAAAGTAGGTTTTGGGCTATTGTACCCTATAGCTTACTTGAGGTCAAAGGAGATGAGATTGAAGGTGTCTGGCTTTTGGTTGAGGTTGGTGAGGGAAATAAGTTTGGTACCGTCTGTGTTGGGAACAGCGAAGTTGTATAGAGGTCCAACAGGATTGATATTAACTAGGTTCTGGCCATCGTAGTCGACGATGTTGATACCTGAGTCGTTGATGATAATGACTTGGCGAGAATTTGAGTACCAGACAATGTTGCTGGTATAAAAGCTTTCAGTTTGAGCCTTGAGTTGTTTTAGGCTATCGATACTTGCTGATGGGGTAGCGTCTACACTGAGAATGATGTTTTTTTGGACTTGGGCCGACTTGCTGGCCACAGAGAGTTCATAATTGGTACCCTCCTTGAGATCGAAAACATAGGTTTTGTCTTTTATTAGCTTTCTTGTTTCTTGAGTAGAGTTGATGTTTGGGAGGAGGGCGCCAATTTTATTTTCTGGTAAGTTTAGGTTTGTGGTTGGAGAGTAGCTAATTTTTTCTTTGTCGGGGGAGAAGTAAACATTAGTGGCAGAGTTAGTGAGTATTTCTTTGAGATAGTCTGGGACAAGAGTGAGGTTTGGTTGGTTGATTTTTATATATTGATCTTGCCACTCCGATATTATTAAAGGTAGACGAATGGTGGCGTCGGTAAGAGTTCCGGTGGTTTTTTCTCTGGTGGATAAAACATGAGATGAGGTAATCTTGCCTTTGTCAGAAAAAACGGTCAAAATTTGGGAACCATCTGGGGACCAGATTAGTAAACTGTCGGAAAAGTTTCGATTTTGAGTGTTTTCGGCGATTTGGAGGTTATTACTACTTAAAAGATTGTTTGATAAGGAATATACATAGAGTCCGTTATTTGGGATTTGTGGAGCATTGTTTAATGTATACGCGATTTTGGTACCGTCTGGGCTTAAACTAACGTTTTTGACTTGGTAAAAGGTAATGGGGCTGGTGGCGGCGATAATGGGAAAAAGTCTGGCGTCGGTGTTGGTGACTAGTTCGGATTTGATGGGTAGGTTTTTGGTCCAAGAATAAAAACCATCTTTTTCGATAGTGACTTTGTAGTTGCTGGGGGATAAGTAGAGCTTGTCGTCGGTAACAGTTGTTAGTTTGTCGTTGATGATGACTCGGGCTGACTTAGGGTAGGAAGTAAGGTTTAGGAGGCCTGTGCCCTGGATGGTCTTGTTTTCCAGGCTGGGTCTATAGCCTTTGGCAAACTTAATGGCGACAAGTGTGCCTAAAATAAGAAGGGTGATGGTGACAATGTTTATATAGAGTCGTTTTTTTTTTGGATTTTTGGTCACGGTTTTATTATAACAAAACCAGATCTCAGATGTCAGTTCTCAGATCTCGGATGGGACTGGTTAATCTGGGTGGACAAATATCCTATATTGTGGTACAATGTGGCAAATTTGATCCAAAATCTTTGAAAATTGAAAGGAAGGTGAATGATGAATAGCATGTCAGTGCCCAATCTTGCTGTGTTGGGAATGCTTGGTGGAGCGATTGATGCAGCCAAGGTGAATACTTTTGCTGATCAGAAGTGGATTGATCTGATTAACAAAGCCAACTCGACCGGTGTTCGCATATGTGTTAGGTTAACTTTAGATCCGATCCTCAAATTGATCTACGAACGGAATGTGGAGAATGAGCGGGTTTTGAGAGTTTATGCTGACAGCTTAGGTCCCAAATTGAATGTTTATGCTCATGATGGTGTCAATTTCGAACAATTGGTCCTGGTCAATATGACTGTTGACCTTAAACCCACAGAGGGTTGTGGAATTGTCACTTTGCACGTGTTTCCGGCAAATGATCCAGCTTACGTTTACCACGGACATATGTGGTTTGGAGATGCACAAATGGCCTTTAATACCGTCAGTAACGGTATGGTAGAAATACATTCGACAAGTATATATACGGTTCCTCACATGCAGGCAAGGTTTGGACTTGATTTGATTTCCGCTTACGCTCACTTTCTGGATGGGTTTACGTTTGTTTTTGCCAGTAGTGAGGCCTGCATACCAGGCAACTCTGCGTTTTTTCGTTTCCAAAAAGGGCTTTGGGATTCACAAACTGTCTCTGTAACTGCTTTGGGGATGGAAGTTGAAAGTGGTGACTTTTATAGCATAGGTGGGGAGTATAAGCCTTCATGTTTGGTTGCTGATGAAACCGATCGTATCGCTTTGA
>MFAQ01000027.1:0-3501 GCA_001776275.1 Candidatus Collierbacteria bacterium RIFOXYD1_FULL_40_9 | reverse complement strand
TCACCTCACCAAAACATCTAGCACGGAAAATGATCCTGAAAAGTTTGCGAAGGCATGCTGGAGAAGAATCTTGAAAATGGCAGATGAAGGATTGTTCACTTTTGTCGAGACACAGCGTGGAGAGTTTGCAGTGCCTACCTTGAAACTTCGTTCATCACTAAAATAGATTTTTGTTATTCTCCCTGGCTCTTTTGATCCAGGGAGTTTTTTGTGCCAAGGAAACCCCGTACAAAGCTTCAACTGCGAGCGAAGCGAGGCTGCTGTACGGGGATGAAATACAACCAGGAAACCCCGTACAACGTCAATCGCTACTGCGAGTGCTGTACGGGGAGGATGTCATTGTGGGTTTTATGATGCCAAGGCGTACAGATAGGCAGGGTGGGAATTCAGATTTGATGTCTAATGTTGTATTTTGATGTCTTATGTGTAGGCATAGATATTGATACAATGAGACAATGTCATTTAGTTTTAATAAAAAAATTGGAATAGATCTGGGCACTGCCAACAGCCTGGTCTATGTTGTGGGTGAGGGGGTAGTACTGGAAGAGCCTACGGTGGTAGCTGTTTCCCTAGTTGATGGTAAGGTATTGGCTGTGGGTAGAGAGGCACAAAAAATGCTTGGGAGAACCCCTGGAAATATAAAAGCTAGTAAGCCGATGAGAGATGGGGTGATTGCAGATTATGCTGTAACCGAGGCGATGATGAGGTACTTCTTGCGTAAAGTTGGAGCCTTTTCTCTTTTTAAACCAGAGGTGATGGTTTGTGTGCCGGCTGGAGTAACTCAAGTAGAGCGCAGAGCGGTGCTCGGAGCAACCCTGGAGAGTGGAGCGCGAAACGCATATCTGATCGAGGAACCGTTGGCAGCAGCAATTGGAGCTGGTGTGCCGATAACGGAAGCTTCAGGGAATATGATTTTGGATATGGGTGGTGGGTCCTCTGAGGCGGCTGTGATCTCTTTGGGTGGTGTGGTGACTTTTAAGAGTGTCAGAGTCGCGGGTAATAAAATAGATGAATCTATAGCAAAATATATCAGAAGGAAACATAATTTGGTCATAGGTGAAACTACCGCCGAAACAATAAAGATAAAAATTGGTTCTGCTGTACCGGTTGGGAAAGAAGAATATTTGGAAGTAACAGGAAGAGACAGTATTACTGGTTTGCCTCGTCAGGTTACATTTTCTTCTAGCGAGGCGTACGAGGCCACTAGAGAGCCTCTGGGGAAAATAATAGGTATGTTAAAGCAAGTTATGGAGGAAGTGCCACCAGAGCTATCCTCTGACATTATCGACAAGGGAATAGTGATGAGTGGTGGCACTGCTACCTTGCGTGGATTTGATCGGTTAATTACCCAAGAAACTGGAGTTCCTGCCTTTGTAGCGGAAGATGCACATAGGTGTGTAATAAAAGGTATAGGTATTGCATTGGAAAATATAGATCTTTATAGAACCAGTATAAAGAAATAGAGGTTTGTTGGCTATTCTTCAAGTATTTTTGTCTGTTTTATCATTTCAGTTATCTTATTGCTAATTTGCATTTTGATCTTATTCTTTTGTTTTTCTGATTATTTTTATGGGGTTTAGAATTTTTTTAAGAAATATAAAATATTTAAAGTTTTAAAATATTTTAGACATTTTTTAGCATTTATTGGTTTTTTTAAATTTAGACTTTTTTGCAATTGTTACTTGTAAATTTATAATTGAAAATTTTTTTAAGCCAACATAGTAAGTAATATTTTTTATAAAAAAGACGCTAGTTATGTTCTGTAGTTGAGATATATGCAATATGGCTGTGTAGTGAATATTTTTTTGCTTATATTTTTTTCACGGAATGGTCGCTTTACGACGGGGTATGTAACTTAATTATTTCGTTATTATTTACTTACCCTGGTTGGGTATAGTTTGAACTTACAGTTAATTTTTTATAAACTATTTTGCATGTACGGGGATGGGGGTATGATTTGCTGGTTATCTTATAACTTACTTGTGGGTTGATTTTAGTTAGTTTTAAGTTATTTTGTTATTTTTTTTGCAGATTTTTGCAGTTTTTTAATTTATCGGTGGCAAATTTTATTGTTTTGGGTGGCTTATATTTTTTTATCGTTTTCTTGATTGCTTTGGTTTTCTTTATTTTTATATCGCTGTTAACATTTTTCTTTTTATCTTTTAAGGTGCCTTTTTGTCAGGGAAAGCTTTAGGAGTTTAACAAGAACCTTGTTTTTAGTATTTGGTAAGGTAGATTTTTTGTGATTTGTGATTTAGTTTGCTTATGATGACTTTGCTTACTAACTTACTAGATACTTGATATTTGTAATATAAGTTTATATTTGTGTTTGTTTTGATAGTTTTATCAATCATATTTATGAGAGTAGAGTTGTGCTATAGTTTTTAAATATATTTATATTATTTTGTTTAGATTTACAGCCACTATTTGTTTATTTTTAGTTTAAATTTTGGAGATTAAAATTGTTCTATTTTGCTCAATTATTTTTTATATTTTATCTTTATTTATCCATATAGTATTCGTGATTTTATTTTTTAGCGAATTTTATTACAAGATATTTTGTTTTGTCCTATATTTCTTAGTTTTTTGGCCAGTTTATCGACTAAAGGGACAACTTAACGGATTTTTTAACTTCTTATTGTGCTATTTACACAACTAACTGATTTCGTGAAAGTATTTTTATTTGTCTATTTATCGCTTTATTTTGCTTTGTGTCATCTTTATCAGTTTTGGTTTTTTATTGCTAATTTAGGCACGAATTATTTTTTGTTTTTTTATGGTTTACAATTAACTCTATGAGAGAGAAAGTTTTGGGTTTGCCGGTGGATGTTTTGACAAAAAAGCAGACGCTGGAAAAAATTGAAGACTGGATAAAATTGGATATTAAAGGCCCAAAGCAGGTGTTGACTGCCTATAGCGAATTTTATGTAAACGCAAGAAGAGACAAGGACTTTGCCAGAATTATCTCTAAGGCGGATTTGGTGACTGCTGATGGTAGGTCGGTTTTGGCAGCAGTGGAGTACATGAAAAGAACTCAAGAACTCAAGAACTCAAGAACTCAAGGTGTTGTGAGATTTTTATGGGAAGGGATGAAAGTAGGGTGGAAAATTTTAGGGAATGATTTGGGGGAGACAGTTACCGGGGTTTGGCTATTTGAAGAAATTTGTAAAGTGGCAGAGATTCGGGGTTGGAAAGTATTTGTGTTGGGTGGATGGGGTGATGTGAATGAGAGGGCTACTAAAATACTTCTAAAACGGTTTCCAAGGTTAAGATTGGCTAGTGATCCGGGTGAGAAGACCGTTGGTAAAATAGATGGGGAGAATAAGAGGGTTTTGGAGAAAATAAACAAGTTTAAACCAGACGTGTTGTTTGTGCAGTATAGACCTGTTCAGCAGGAGAAGTGGATTGATACGAATCGAAAATTTTTGAAAGTAAAAGTGGCGGTGGGAATTGGGGGAACTTTGGACGAGTTTGTGGGGGACTTGAAGAGACCACCTTTGT
>MFAQ01000026.1:11914-13143 GCA_001776275.1 Candidatus Collierbacteria bacterium RIFOXYD1_FULL_40_9 | reverse complement strand
TGGTGTAAGGAGTTCTACCAGTACCATCGCTATCAATGAATTGATACGATTGTGATGCGGCCATACCTTCGATCCAAACACCTTGGGCACCGAAGAGTGTACCTCCAGCGAAGGTTCCGAAAGGAGCGGATTTGACTGGAGTATAACCAGTGTAGGCTTGAATATATTCTTCACCATCTAGTGGGGTGATGACACTGGAGACGACGGTGGACATTTGGAAAGTAGAGTTTTCTTGGGTGATGAACTTGAAATACTCGTAAACATTAGCAAGAGTTCGACCAGCGTTATAAATGCTACCAGCATTGACGATGATGTCATATGGGTAGGCATCTTGCTGGGTAAAGTTTTTAGTCATGGTATGAGCAGAGGTGAGAGTGGAGTTGATGACAGCGGTTTTTGCGGAAATTGCACCCGTGATTGTGTAGGTGTTGATGGTGGTACTACTAACATTGCCAAGGGTAATAGTTCCAGCACCAGTAGTGGTGGTTTGATAAAGAACAATGGCTGATTTTGCGCCAGAGTCCCAAGTAACTTTTTCACCGTAGGTAAACTGACCGGAAATACTACTGTAGGTTGCTGTTCCATTTACAAAGGCGACAGTGATATCATCCCAACCAGAAACTACAGTGGTTGAGGCAGAGCCACAAGTAATTGTTCCAGTGGAAGTGTCTGTAATAGTCTCACCAGAGGAAAAGGCTTTGTAGTAAGCATTTCTGGCTGTACCGATGGCGGAAGTGCTAACGTGGAAAACGTATTTGCTAGTTGCGCCATCGTCTTGGATACCTCGAAGAATGCGCTTTGCACCACTTGTACCTCCAGTACAAACCAAACCAACAGTAAGTTGTGTTCCTTCGGCGCTACTAGTGGTGTAGGTATCCCCTAAGGTGCCATTGACAATAGCGGTAGCACCGGCAGCACTAGATGAGTAAGCTTTAAAGTAGTCAGTGTCAGAAGGAGTGCCTTTAACATTGGTAAGTTTTAGTAAACCAGTTGTTCCCCAGTCGGTAACAGAGACGATTTGTGCAGACCAACCTCCTGCAGTAAAGACGTAGGAGGCGTTGGTTTGTTGAATAACTTGATTAGCAGCAAATGGACCACTGGCCTCGGTATTGTAAAGGAGGTAATAGTCACCGGTTGCATAGTTTAAGTCGGTTGCAGTAGATAAAGGGACAGCGTTTCGTCCTCCAGAAGTAAGGTCAATACTAAAGTGATCATAACTGTTTCCACCT
>MFAQ01000026.1:10940-11899 GCA_001776275.1 Candidatus Collierbacteria bacterium RIFOXYD1_FULL_40_9 | reverse complement strand
CACCTTGACGAGCAAAAACGGTGATACTTGCACCGTCGATTTCGGTGCCCATTTCTTTGACACGAATGAGAACATCGATTTGACCACGGTCCCAGTTGGTAAGGGTACTCCACTCAGAAATAGCAGAGCCGTTTTGGAAAATATAAATTTGAGGATATGGAGTGGTTTGAATTGTACCTAGGGTATAGACGTTGGCCCAAAGATTTTCACCAGAGCTAGCTGCTGCAGTCTGGTCTATGTCCATCGTTCCGCCTGTGGCTGTAATATCTCCACTCGTACTATCAAAACTGTTTGCCTGTGCCGTGCTATCGGGACGGATCCAGATAATATTTCTGGTAGTATCGGCAAAAAGCAAGGTTCCGGCGTCTGAATCGGTGTCGTGAGTGACAGCGCGACCAATGTCGTCGGCTACTGGCTCTGCAGTGGCGGTAGTGTAAGTAACTTGCACTATACCGTTGTTGTCTGTACCAACTTGGACGGCGTCATTTCTAAGCCAACCATCGGTTTTGAGAGCACCGCCGGTGAGATACTTGATGCTAACTTCGTCGATAAACCACTCATTAATTAAAGTGTAGTCGGTTGGTGTTTGAGCGGACATAGGAACTTTGTCGTCCATTTGACCCAACTCGTCGAAAGTGTCCTGAAGATATGAGTAGAGAGCGTTGACAGAGTAAACAGTTTCACCTTTACCTGCGGTTGTAACTGCAAAAGTAAAGGGGGTTGACATGTTACCATCTATGGCATTAGTACAGCTACCTTTGTTTTTATTGGTTATAGTGACTGTGCCGGTAGCATTGGTGACACTAAAATCTTTGCCGTAGTTTGCGGCTTCGATAGCAGCGTCGGTGGCAACACCAACGGCAGTAGCATCGTCGCCAGTGACGATATCAACCATGATACCGGTTTTGCCGGTAAGGGCTGGGTCTGACCCCGATCCGTCTTTTCTGTACCAAACATAA
>MFAQ01000026.1:3125-10896 GCA_001776275.1 Candidatus Collierbacteria bacterium RIFOXYD1_FULL_40_9 | reverse complement strand
TTTGGCGGAGTAGAGATAGAAATAAGTGGTGTTGGTGATATTGGCAAAAGTATTACAAACCACTGTTTGAACTTCAGCGACGCTGGTGTTGCTGCCACCAATTTCGTCTTTCCAGTTGTGGTGGTAAATTTGCTTTGTAAGGTAGTTTATTGACCAATCGTCAGCTATGGGCATTTTCTTTTAAGATTTAGGTATTTGATATTTATTTATTAACTAAATTTGGCTCTGGACCGCTTAATTTCTTGGACTTTTGCTTTAAGTTCGTTTCCGTCATTGGAACTTATTTTGTTTTTTAGGTTGTTTCTTAAAGAGTTACCGATTTTGTTGTCAGATGGTTTTGTAGTGCTTATTTCTGGTTTGGGATTTATAACGGTTATTTTTTGCTCTCCCTTCTTTTCTGGGTCGGCTTCAATAATTTTGGTTTCACGGATTAAAGGTTTTGGCTTGCCAAATAATGGCTTGCCGTTTTGGAGCTCAGCAATATCTTCTTGGCAGGAGGTAATTTGTTGTTCTATGTCTTGGATTCTCTGTTGATTTGACTCGTCCTCGAGCATTTTTTTGTAGGTGATTATCATGTCCTGGCGCTGTTTGATGGCATTTTGAAAGCTCATAGATTCAATGTACTCAAAAAGAGAGAGGGTGTCAATGCCCTTTATGTAGCATGTAGTAAGTATTGTGTATTATGCGCATAGTACATGCTCATACTACGTACTACTAGCTACGTAATACTAGTCTTTGGTGTACTGGCGAGGAGGGGGCTCGAGCCCAAGGTCTGATTTCATTTTTCTGGCTTTTTCTTCGAACTCTTGGAGCTCTGCTAAAGGAAGGGTGTTACCAACGGCTTTTGGAGTGATGGTGAGGTTTTGAACTATCGTATATTGTGAGAGATGGTTTGGAGGAGTGTCCCAAGGTTTGTCGATTATTAGTTTGTTGTTGGTATTGCTTAGAATTACTCTGGTTTGACCTTCGCCGGGACCGCGGGAGATCCAAAGGTTGTAACCAGCGTAGATATTTTCTTGCCAGTTAACTTTCTCGTCTACCAGATAATTGTCACCAGTAGCGGTACCAGTTCCAGAAACTTCTTCGGCGGATTTTTCTGGGGCATTTGTAAACAGATGTTTTAACTCTGGATTTTTGATCAAAAAATCAGCCAGTGGATACCATTCTTGGCGAGTTGTGTCAGGTCTACTTTTAGAAGCAAAGTTGACTGTGGCATATCCTGGCCATTTTGGGTCGAAGTAGACTTTAAGGCAGTCTCTTTCTTTGTTGTTAATGTCAATTACTTTCATCTGGTTGTGGTTGATCGGTTAGGTCGTCAATTTTGTTTTTTACGACCTGGCTTATGTTTAAGACCAAAAAAACAAGGGCAATGAATATGTAGAAAATGCCCATTACGGCTAGGGAGAGAGACCATTCTAGTGGTGCAAGGGTGGTGCCTGTAGCCACTTCTTGAACGGCATAGAGCTGAGTAAGACCTGATATGAGTAAAGAAATAATGAATTTTGCTCCGTAGCCTTTGTTGAAAAAGTTGAAAATTAGAATTGGAATTAGAGTGAGTCCTATTGACCTTAACAAAATGACGGCGGTACTAAAAGGATATTTGGTTAGAACTTCTGGGGAGAGGTAGTTATAAGGAGTTGCTAGTTTGAGAGCAAGTGGATCAACAACAGCCTCTAGTACGTAGGCTAGTAGTAGTAGCCCTACGATGGTCAGAAAAAAGTATTCTTTTGGTATTTTCATTAAAACAGATTTTATTTTAGATTAGCTAAAAATGCTATTGAAGTAATCATAAGTTAAACTAGCACGATTGGTCCAGTTGGTTGAGAAACTAGTAGTTCCTTTGGTGTAGCGATAAGCTCCTGAGCTGTCTTCACGCATAATGTACCAATTGCCACTTTTTTTGACGAAACCGTAGTAGGCAGGTGAGCTAGTGTCATCAATTTCGGTTATCTTGTAACCGTCCGTTGGGTGGGCTTCTGCGGGGTCGATTTTAACACCAGAACTGTTTTTGATGGAAACAGTGCCTGGTCCAGGAACAGAGCCAAAGAAAGCAGCTTGAGCTTTTTTGGTAAAAAGAGCCATAAAAAGCATAGAGGCACCAGCGGAGCCAATAAGTTTTAAGAAAAGTCTCTTGTCCTGATCAAGAATGCTGCTTGATGAGTTGGTTGTAGTAATTTGAGTTGGAGTTATGTTTATTGGTTTGGGTTTTATGGGAATGCTCTTTTGTTTGGCGAGAACTCTTTTTTTGATTATTTGGCTTAAGAAGTACAAAACAAGTGGTAGGTAGACAAAACTGGTTATAAGGTCCGTATACGACTTTACACTTAATAAGTTTATGATAATGAGAAGACTGCAAATGAAAGCACCGTAGTAGTGGATAATTTGACTATTCTTCATAGTATGAGGTTGATGCTTGTCTGATACATGAGAATGGTAATACTAACAGTCAATAAAAACAAAGTTATAAGAAAAGTCGGCTCAGACTGGGAAAAAAATTCTTTAAAGTCAAATGAATCAAAAAAAATATTGTTTTCTAGTTTGTTTGAAAAAAGTTTTTCGGTTTGGATGATAATCTTTTTAAGGCCAACACTTATAAAGTACAGCGGTATTGGTAAAAAAAGGATAAGGCTTATGTAAGCATTTTTGTTGTTAAGGTTTAGTAGTGTTGAAAAAGTTAGGACGAGGGTTATTAGTCCGCCGACCAAAAATAGTTTGTTGTCTAGATTGTTTTCGGGTTGATTGGTCATTGCCTCTTGGTAAAACCACCATATTGGTAGAGGAGGATTAGGAAAAGTAGATAGGTTATGAGAAGGTTTATAGTGTGTAGCGTTGGAATTTTGGTAAAAAAGAGTTGATTTAGGATTAAACTGATAAGAGCCAGCGCAAGTATAAGTCTACTTACTTGAATAGAAAGGCTGGGTGGGGCAATTTCTACGTAGGCGTCTTCGGCATTTTCTAAGCCTGGGATGGTGTTGTTAGGGTCTAGTTCTTTTAGAGGGTCTTCTGGGAGTTTGGTGCCCAAAAAAGTCTCCAGGGCTTTATGGGTAATAATAAAAGTACCGCGGACATGACCACGAGCAGCACGAATGCGACCTTCATTAAGATATTTATAGGTAGTGTTGGTGGATAACCCTAGAATTTTTGCCGCCTGTTTGACGTTATAGATGTGAGTTGCCATGTTGTAAATTCATTCTAGCAAAAAAAGGGAAGGGTGCCGAGGACAAGATTCGAACTTGTGTAGGCTTGCGCCGCGAGTTTTACAGACTCGTGTATTTGTCCACTCTACCACCTCGGCATGGAGCCGTCATTGGGTCTCGAACCCAACACCTCGTTCTTACCAAGAACGTGCTCTGCCAGATGAGCTATGACGGCTAAAACAGGCAACGAACCTGTTTATTTTAACTTAAACAGAGCTATTTGACTACCAAAACGAAATTGGCTACTATTGTAACTATGACAAAAAAAATGGGGGTACTAGCGGGTGTAGGGATGGTGGTTGCAGCTTTGACTTTCTCTGGTTGTGAGCTAGTAAAGGGTGAGAATTCTGTAACGGTTGACATGACCGAAAATGAGGAAAGGCCCGGAGTAACACTCACGGGGACAGTTGTGCAGGCATCTGGTAAATTCTTTCTACAGACTGGTGGTAGGGATACCGAGATAACCAGTAGAAGAATAGATTTAATGCCACACGTAGGAAAGAGCGTAGAAGTTCATGGTGAATTTAGTGGTACGACACTATACCTAGATTCTATTAAGTGAAGTTATTTCTTGGTTGGTTGATAGAGAACCTCTTTGGTTTTGCTGTTGATCTGGTAAATGAGTTTTTCAGTGCCAGAGGTGAGAGATATCTGCCAAATATTAATATTGCCTGATTGGATAAACTGGGCGCTAGCTGGAAGTTCTTTGCAGTTCTGGTCTGGATAAGTTTTACTGCAAAGGTCGGTAGCTATTTTGCGAGCTTCCTCAAAATCTATACCCAATTTGTTACCAAGAACTTGATCGTTTAGTGAGGGAATATCGTTATCCGGATTAACATAGACTGCGTTGGTTTTGATTTCGGACTCGTTTTTGCTATCTATGGTGACGTAGAAATATTTTTTGGTGGTTAAATCTTTTCGGAAAAAGTATTTTATGAGGTAGTTGTCCAAATCGTGACCGTTTTCGACTTTTATAAGTAGGAGTTGGGCATTTGCTTCGTGGTTGAGTCCTATTTTTAGGGCTTGTGGAGCCAGACTAATAGGGATAATTTTTCCGGCAGAAGTTGTTGCCTGTGGAGTTATTGATATTGTTGGAGTAAGAGATGGGGTGGCGGTAGGACTTGCAGTGGGAGTGGGAGAAGGTATTTCAATTATTGTGGTGGTTGGGGTGGGAGTTATAGTTGTTTTCTGCTGTTCTAAGGTTTTTGTTAGGTCAGTTAATTGTTTGCGAAGTACTGCGGACTGGGAGTACATAAAGATTGAAGCTGAAATACCTACACCAGCCAAAAGTAGAAGAATGATGGTTAACAGAGAAGAGGTTGGGGTTTTGGGCAGATCAGTTGGTATCGTTGCTGGTTGAGGCTCTGGTTTTGGTGTAAAGATCGGTTCTGGTGGTGTAATTGGGGTTGGGGGAGTTACTGGAGTTGGAGGCAGTGGGTCGGCATCTTTGTTTTTGAAGTCGTTAAAGGGGGTACTTGGGATTTTGGGGGTGGTTGAATTGTCTGTGGCGGTAGTGAAAGTGGGGAGTTCGTCTGGAGTTTCTTCGAATTCTGGCTCTGGAGGAGTTGGCAAGTTGACAGGGGGTAGATTGGGTACAGTGGATGACCCAAAAGGATCTTGGTTGTTTGTAGAAGAGGGTGGTTTGGGAAAGCTACCAAAATCGTCGTTTGCCATGTTGAATTTAGTATGGCAAATATTGATACTTGTGTCAAGAAAAATCGATATGTGGTTCGGTTGGTATTGTATAATATAGGATTGAAGATCTTTTACATAAGGAGAAGGAATGAGAAACTTTGTTTTAGTTGGCGTGTCAGTTTTGCTTATATCACTAACTTTTGTAATAACACTTGGGCTTTGGCCGGTGGCTGTTTTTTGGGCCAATGTTGGGTTTTTTCTGATTGCGCTTGTGAGTGTACTGGTTCTTGTTGTGTTTGTTCCCTATTGGTTGATAAATTTTTTACACAATTCCCTGGGTTTTGGCTTGGGTGTGTCCTTGTTTGCTAGCATCTCGCTGTCTATATTCTGTTATGTGGTTACTTCTTTTTGGTATGACTTGTTGGGGAAAGTTTCGTTATTACATGAAGGAGTCTGGGACATAAGTATTGCAAGCCCAGTTGCTTCAGGCGTCGTTACAGGGCTTGGAGTAGTTCTGGGAGTGTTTAACGCAGCGAAGTATGCACTAAACCAAGGGAAATAAATCTTAATTCAACCACCTCGAGATAGGGGTGGTTTTTTAGCTGTGGATAAGGTAATTTCTTTTTGTTTTTTCGACGACTAAGTCTAAGTGAGACTTCTCGACTAGTTTTTTTAAATATGGACCAGTGTGGGCAAAGTGGAAACGAGGGTGACCTTGAAATGGAATAAAAACATGGTGATGATTTGTGAGTTTGGTTTTAATATCTAAGTGGTGTTTTAGAAGTTTTGGTTGCCAAAGGTTCCAGGCGGTGATGAGGACTTTGCCACCCGGGTTTAAGTGTTTTTTGATTTGTTCTAGTAGAAACATATGTTCGTGGTAAGTGGAAAGATGATGAATGACAGCGATGCAAAAGATGAAATCGTAAGTAAGTAAGTTGCGCCAGGTTTTTTGCTCAGTTATGTCGGCGACCAAAAAGTTTTTGTTGGGGTGGGCGAGCTTGGCTTTCTCCAAGAGGTTTTCAGATTGGTCGATGCCAAGGTAGTTAATATCGTTTGGAAGACCGTTTAATATGCGGCCGTTGCCACAGCCAAGGTCTAGGACACTGGCACCAGCCTGGACTTGGTCTAGGTAGGGCTTAATGTCTGGCCAGATGTAGGCTCTGGAGGCGCTAAACTCATCAGCTATGGTGTCGTAGGTCAGTTTTGTGCTTTGGTTTTTACCCATGTCTTATTTTATCTTACCAACTTGTTTATATAGGGTAATTATGGTATATTTATGCCCAGTAAATTAAAAAAACAGGAGATGTTTTACAAATGAAAACTTTTGAAAAGTTGATCGTGTTTGTTCTGTTCGCTGTTTCCTCGATTTTTTGGTCACTTGATTCAAATTCAACCTTAGGAGCAGTGGTATTTTTTGTTGGTTCCGTTTACTTGTTCTTTTTTGTGGATAAGGAAAAACCGATCATACTACCTCAATATTATGGACAGAGGTCAATGGTTGCACAAACGACAAAGTATGTTGTTTACGCCAACGTCTCCACCAAGTTCGTTATTGGAGATAAAGTCGAGTTCCATAATGGGACAGTAATTTCGCTATCGGATTCAGGGAAACTGTTTGTTAGTAACACTGACCCAGAATTCCTTTTTTATGTTTTGGACTTGAGAGGTAATAGGCTTTGGCCGGGCACGTATTAGCCGACTTGACAAACCTATAATATTGTGGTACAATTCGTTTAAATTCTGGTTCGACGGACAGATGGACACTTTTACTTGGAGTGATTTTGGACGGGGCTACGAGTAGTTCTTTCCTCATATTTTGTTCCAAGATAACACGTGGCTATCTTTAAGTTGAGGCAGAAGTGGGTGGGGTGCGAAATTCGTACCCCGCTTTTTTTGGTAAAATAGTCAAAACTTAAAAAACCTGGAGGCTATATGGCAGCAGATTGGCAATTGAGTGGCCAGAAGTTGGGAAAGAATGTGTCAGTTAATTGGGGTTTAGATTTAGAGACCAGAATATTGACAATTAGTTTTGCAATTTTGTCTGTTTCTCAGAAAGAAAGCGATGTAAAAAAGACTGTAGCAGAAGTTTTTGGTATGCCTGTATATGCACCCCTTGCTGAGTTTGAGTTGCCAGCAAGTGTTTCGGCAATGCAATTTATAACCACCAACCTAGCCGCAGTTGACCGCATCCTAAGCGGTCAGCAAGCCGCTATACCTTTTTTTCGTTAGTCTTTTAATTCCCCGAGAGGGGATTTTTTGTGTTTATGGGATACAATAGACCAATGACTTTATCAGAATTAGTCCGAAGAGACGAGGAAAAAATGACTCCCGAAAATGCGGAGGATTTTCGCTTTGTCTGGGCTAAAGAACTAAGGGATACACCAAGAAACTCTGATATTTGGAAACATTTGACTGATCCAGATTTAATAGCGGTTTTTAAAACCAGGTCAGTTAGAACTGAGTCTGGTGTTGCCCCGATGGCAGTGATGATGAAACCTCACTATTGCCCTGGAAACTGTGTTTATTGTCCGCTAGAGGAGGGAATGCCAAAGTCTTATTTATCCGATGAGCCGGCGGCACAGAGGGCAAAACAATTAAACTTTGATCCCAGATTGCAAGTTGCGATGAGAATAAAACAGCTGGAGAGTAATGGTCATATTACAGATAAGATTGACTTAATTGTAATTGGTGGCACTTTTGGAGCTTATCCAGACGAATATAAAAAAGAATTTTTTAAAGGAATGTACGATGGAGTTAATGGTTTTGTGGCGAAGAGTATAGAAGAGGCGATAAAATTCAACGAGACGGGAAAGAGGCGAATTGTTGGTATTTCTATTGAAACTAGACCAGACTGGGTGAGTGAGCAAGAGATAAAGTTGTGGCGAAAATACGGAGTAACTAAAGTACAACTTGGTGTCCAAGCCTTTGACGAGAAAATT
>MFAQ01000026.1:0-3097 GCA_001776275.1 Candidatus Collierbacteria bacterium RIFOXYD1_FULL_40_9 | reverse complement strand
GGTCTTAAGATTTGTTACCACTTTATGCCAAACTTGCCGGGGAGTAACCCAGAAAAGGACAAGGAAATGGCAAAAGAAATGTTTGCAAGCCCTAGCTTTCAGCCAGATTACCTGAAGGTATATCCGGTGATGGTCATTCCGACAACGGAGCTTTATAGAATGTGGAAGCGAGGAGAGTATGTAAGTTATGGAGATAATGAATTAAAGAATGTTTTAAAGGAAGTTAAAAAATTAACACCAAAGTGGTGTCGAATAGATAGATTGGTGCGGGACATTAGTAAAAAGTGGGTGAGTTCTGGATCTTTGGTAACAAATATGAGACAGCTCTTGCAGGAGGAGCTTAAAAAAGAAGGTAAGAAGTGTTTGTGTATTCGTTGCCGAGAGGTAAGAGGGGGTGTTTATGAGGCGGATGTGAAATTGATTGTAGACGAGAGACAAACTCTTGGTGGCAAAGAGCTGTTTTTGTCTTTTGAGTCGGAAGAGAGTCTGTTTTCTATGTTGCGACTTCGACTGCCTGATAAAGATGAAGAAATGATTTTTGAGGAGCTTGTTGGGGCTACGATTGTGCGAGAAGTGCATACTTATGGGCAAGTGAAAGAAATAGAAAAAAATCAAAAAGCCAAAAAACCAAAAACTCAAAATAAGGATTTGACTCAACACAGAGGTTTGGGGAAAAGACTGTTAACTAAGGCTGAAGAGATTGCCCTGGAGAGAGGCTATAAGAAAATGGCAGTTATTTCGGCCGTAGGCACGAGAGAGTACTACAAGAATCTTGGGTACGAGCAGGTAGGGGAGTATATGGTAAAAGACCTATAGATGATATAATAGTAGGAAAGATCTTTATTAAAGCAGAAGGAGTGAAAATGACAAGCTTAGATGCGATTGCTTTGGCGAGAAAATCGGGTAAGAAAGCAACGGCAATTTTTAATGATGATTCGAGTGATTTAAAGGGAACTCTTGCGAAAACTGAGGCATTGTTCAAGAATTTGCTTAATAGAGTTGATCTGGTTACTGTTGGGGCAATTGGTGAGATAATTGGGGCACTTGAAAAAGCAAAAGCCCATCATGAGTTACATCTTGAGGCTTTTGACTTTTGGAAGTTAGAACACCAGGACTTAATTACAGTGCTTGAGAAAAGTGAGGGCTTTGATTTAAGCATGCTAGGTGACTTAGTTGAGTGGAATTTTGCCTTAGATATGCAAAAACAAGCAGAAGTTAGTTTAAGAGATGTAAATAAATATATTACTTTGTTGAATAATGTTCGGATAATTTAGCAAATTGTTGCCAGGTGAATTGAGTAACCTGGCTTTTTTGCACCCCAAGGGTACTAGCTACTTCGTAGCGGCGTGGTTAAATGGTTTTTTTTATAGCCTACCTGCAAGTGCTGAAGCGGGATAGTTGCACTAGCTTCTGTAGGCGGGTAAAATAGCTTAAAGATATGAAGAAAATTTTTGTAGGCTTGTTTTTGCTTACTTTTGCCTTTTTGGTTAAGGGCACTGCTAATGCCAATGAAGGTATTTTAAATTTGAGAGGGTCTGGAGCTAGTTGCTTTGCTGCTTCTATTTATGTGGATAGTGCTTATAGAATCCTGATGACTTGTAGAGAACTTAAAATTGCTTTAACACCAGAGAGAACCAGGTATGTAGCTTGGGTAGTGGGTGAGGATGATAAACAGAAAAGATTGGGGGAAATAGTAAATGGAAAAATGTCAGTGATGACAGACGTAAAAATTAAACAGGTTTTTATAACCTCAGAGGATGACAGCTATGGTAACAAACCAACTGGTGAGGTTTTGCTTAGTGCTGGTGTTGAGCCGATAGATTTTGGTAAAGGAGTTGTTTCGATGACACCAACCCCAACACCAACTCAAATTTCTGTAACCGCTACTGTCACTAAAGCTCCAAAAGCGACAGCTACGCCAAAGCCAACTAGTTCGACTGATGCAACCAAGTCGTCTGGACTAGGTAGTGCTTTGTCTACCGTTTTTAAGATTGCTTTATTTGGATTCGGGCTTTTGCTGATAATAGTAGGTGTATTTAGCTTTTTGCAGAGGCGAAGAAGTTTATAAAAAAAGAGCCATTTCTGGCTCTTTGGGAATTATTTACACGAGACACTGTCGTCTATCACATACCAGCTATAACCATTAATTGCCACATATTTCCATTCTAGCTCGAGGTTTATGGTAACAGAGGGTGCTTTGTGAGAAAGCTCTAATGCTTTCCTTATCCATTTATCTGGTTCGAGTTCCTGAACAGGTTTTTCCTTACCCTCGATTTGCCGTAGTTGGTTAACTTGCAAGTTCGGAAAATAAACAACGCGGTCATTTATGTTTATTTGTGCAAGTTCGACCAACCAAGTTTGGTGGGCTCTAGAACCGTCGACACTTTGGGTCAGCAAGGTCTCCATGTGATCAAACCCTGCAAATTCTGGTGTATTTGTTTGATTGAACCAATATTTGTCGCCACATCGACTCTTGCGAACGTCATCGGGCAATCCATTTGGATCTGGGGCTAGCTCTGTAGCGGCGGGCTCGGTGGGGATTTCTTCCTGGGTTTTACCACAAGCAATAGGGGAAATGATCAGGAAAAAAGCGAGCGTATAAAAAAACAATTTTTTGGTTTTCAAGGGTGCCTCCTAGGGGATTTGAGTTATGCCCTATATTATAGCATATTACGGGAGGAGGAGGGAGAGGAGGAAGCGAATGGTGGGGGTCATGATGGAGCTGATAGGCGCCGAGCCACCAAAAAAGGGGAAGATCATAAAAATAAGAATAACTGTGCCATAGCGATTCATAACAGTTTGGAATTCGTAGGCTAGGTCACGAGGTAGTAGACCAAAAAGAATTTTTTGGCCATCGAGTGGACCAACGGGGAAAAGATTAAAGACAGCAAGGGAAATATTAGTAGTGATAAGTGGTAGAACAAAGAGGGTGAATTGATGAGGAATAAGACGAATAATTATGGCTCCAATAATAGCAAGAAGAATGTTGCTTATGGGTCCTGCTATAGCTATTATGGCGGCGTCTTTTCTGGGGTTTTGGAGGTTATAGGGATCAAAGGGTGTGGGCTTGCCCCAGCCATAAGAAAAAGCTCCACCA
>MFAQ01000025.1:6658-7930 GCA_001776275.1 Candidatus Collierbacteria bacterium RIFOXYD1_FULL_40_9 | reverse complement strand
GGTAGAGCTTAGCTTTTCTGGTTTTCTTAGCTTCGTAGATCGCCTTTTGTACGGTGACATTGGGTGGGAAGCCAAAAAATGAATGAATTGTTTCGCCTTTGGCGTTGACTGCTGCTACTCCCGTTGGGGCAACAGTGACCACATTTTTTGAAGACTTCTCTTTGTATGTATTAATAAGGGTAGTCTTTCCCGTACCAGCATTACCGGTTAGGAAAACATGCTCGACGCCGTCGTGCAAAAAGTCTAAAACAAGCTTGGTCTGTTGATCCATAAACTAAATATCTAGTTTAACTCCATTTTGATGCAACCAACGCCTGTGATTTTTGAAGTCTTTGTCGAGTTTGCTTACTTGAGCCCAAAAACGACTAGAGTGGTTCGCTTCTTTCAGGTGACATACTTCGTGAATAACAACGTAATCAATAATTTCTTTGGGAGACTGAATAAGTTTTCTGTTGAAACTTAGCACTTTTTGGGGAGAGCAACTCCCCCAGATAGAAGAAACTTTTTTAATTTCAATTTTACTGTAATCAACTCCCAGTAGTTTTGTGTAGTGGTTTACTTTTTCGGTTAGATAGAAACTTAGCTCTTGAAGGTAAAAACTAGTTAGCGCCTTTTCGACTTCTTTTGTATAAAAATGATCTGTAAACCCATCAAAAATATTTAAAGTAAGGTTTTGAGTGTCGAAGCTGACTGTAGTCTGCGATAAAGTTTTTGTTTTTTTGATAACCAAAGGTATTTGATTGCCGTAGAGAAGGTGTTTTTCACCGTCTGTATAACTTTTAGGGACGGTGACTACTTCTTGCCTGGATAAGGCCCTTATTATCCAGTCTCTTTTTGATTCCAAGAAGTTTTCAATAACTGATAAGCTCACCCAGAAAGGCGCACTGACTGAGACTTCGCCATTTTTAACTTTTAGGTTTATATTCCCCAAGAGCTTTTTGCTTCGATTTAGGGTGTATTTAATATTTGACACTTGATTATTGTATGACAAGTCTTGACTTTGGATGTAAAATAAGAAAACATATGGGACAAACAGTTGAATGGACAGAAAAAAGAATGAATAGTTACCCAGAGATTGACCTAAACATGGAAGGGGTGGAGACGGAAGGGCAAAAGAGTATATTTTGGGAGAATGAGGCAGAAAAAAGAAAAATTACCTATATTGTTATGGGGGGTGGGCCCTGGGAAGAAACCTGGGTTAAAATACTGATATTGGCCAATACCGACAAACTATTTGATTCCGAGATGATGAGAGTGGAAGTATCCAAGAAT
>MFAQ01000025.1:0-6633 GCA_001776275.1 Candidatus Collierbacteria bacterium RIFOXYD1_FULL_40_9 | reverse complement strand
AGTTTTGCATACCCAATGGATAACGATGGCAAAATCGAAGAAGTGGGAAGAATTACTAATAGAAGTCAAGGCGAAGTGGAAGATTATATAGAAACTTTAACAACTGAGCGTATTAGGGCCATAGATGATTTACCAGAACGAATTGACGTAGAAGAAACAATTCGACTTTTTTTGGAGCAACTAGAAGAGCGAAGGATGACTTTACCAGTGCTGATTCCCGCTTAATCTTGAGATATTAGGTCGATATTTGGTTTTACAATTTTTTTGTAGTTGCTGGAGTTCATACCGATAGAAAATCTTTTGTCACCAGCATTAAAGATAATTTTTTCTTGATCAAAGAGACCTTTATCTGTATAGACCTCCAAGTTGAATAAGTTTCCAAACGGAGGAACGCCTCCCAGTTGAACTCCATCGGTAATTTTGCCGACTTCATCTTCAGTGGCAAAACGTAAATCTTTGACTTTTAGAAGGTTTTTTAGTTTTTGATTGTCAAATCTTTTATCACCTGGAACTACGACCATAAGAAACTTTTTATCCTGACTGTTGAATTTGGCTCTGACAATTAAGGCTTTTGCCCCTTGTTTTAGACTATAACCAGTTCTAACTCTTGCCGCCTCCTGACTAGTTCTGACTGGTTCGTGCTCAAAGGTCTCAAATTCTATGTGGTTTTCTTTAAGAAGAGAAATGATTTTATTTACAACAGGGTGATAGGTCATGAATGTATATTATAAACATAATGAGTTATAATATTAGGAAATGACTAAGTTACTATTATCTAGCGGAGGAGCGACCATTATTATTGGTCTTTCTTTTGCGGGATAATGTAGTTTCTTAAAAAAACCTACGACCTCCCGCAAGGGAGGTTTTTTTGTACTTTAAAAACAGTTTTATAGAGTTGCTTTTGAGTGAACGAAAGCAACTTTATGGAGAAAAGGAGAAAAAATGAAGAAAATATTTTTTGTCATGGTAGCTGTTTTAGTTGCCGCCTTACTGTTTTCTAGCTGGCTTGGGGCGCCAAGAACAAGTGAGGTTGCTGCATTTTGTGTGGAACAAAGTAAGTTGCCAGGTGACCTGGTTGTTGTTGGTTCTAGCACGTATACTTGCCCGCACCCAAGCCCTACTCCAACTGTTGTTTATAAAGTTTTACTGGAATCAAGCCTGTCTATTTGTGATACCCCAGACACGTTTGGGAGTGTTACAAACGACAAGTGGTTAGAGATGAACGTAATGGGTCCGGCAAGTTCCTGGAGGTTTGATGGGGGGAAGTGGGTGTACACATTTGTGCCATATGAGGAAGAGGTTGGGTTTAGTGGGTCTGTGTTGCGCGAGTATAGAGATGGCTTTACTTACCCCGGTTTTGGGGTTTACAAATTATATTTGTATGGAGGTGGAAGCCAGGTAGTGTCTGATTATGGATCTGGCTATTACTATGTTCACTTTACAAAGTTGGAGCTTACCTGTAAATAAATTTTTGGCAGATACAAAAAGTATCTGCCATTTTTTTTGTTAGAATATGTCTTATGAGAATAGTTTTTATCCACGGAAACGACACAATGCATTGGTCTGGGAAGTGGTGTGGGTGGCTTAAGGGAGAGTTGGACAAACTTGGAATTGATAACTTTTTTGAAACATTTCCAGACTCAATTATGGCTAGGTCAGAGTATTGGTTGCCTTTTTTAAAAAATCACGTCAAAGCTGGTGAGAACGACATTATTGTTGGCTGGTCATCGGGAGCTGTCGCTGCCATGCGCTATGCAGAGGACGTAAAAATAAAGGGGTCTATATTAATATCACCTTCACACACTGATCTTAGTGACCCACTAGAAAAACAAAGTGGTTATTTTGATAGGTCTTGGAGATGGGACGCTATTCGGAATAACCAAGAGAAGATTACTCTTGTTTATGGAGATGACGACCTATATATCCCCCAGGAACAGTTTGAATACATTGCCGACCAGCTAAGAGCTGAGCCAGTTAAGATTCACAACGGTGGTCACTTTTTGGAACAAACCACCTTCCCTGAGCTTTTGGAAAAAATAAAAATAATGTAATGGAGCGGGTAATGGGAATCGGACCCACTTCTCCTCCTTGGGAAGGAGGCATTCTACCGGTGAACTATACCCGCAATGACTTGATTTTAACCCATTTCACCCTTTCTGGTCGATATGTCTTATAATAGCTATAGCAAATTAAAATGGAGGCAGTATGGCACAAAAGGCGCCTAAACAAAAAATGGAAAAGGCTGAACTACCACATCTTGTAACAGTTACCTGGCCACTTGAGAATGGTGCAAATGTGGCAGAAGTTATTAGAGGGGTATTTTTATTGCTGTGTAAGCAATATTCAGATAAGTATCTTCTCATAAGCCAGATTTATTCTAGCAACGAAGAAATTATTGGTCTGAGGCACCAAGTGCGCACAAAAGAGCAAGTCGAAATTCTGCGTGCTAGTGTTGTGGACAAGAATCGCCTGCACTTTGTTTTTTTCGTTTACCCAGCACCACCCACCGAATAGGTGGGTTTTTTAATAAATATGGCATATACTATTTGCATATGATGGGCAGATACAGAAAGTCTCAGGTGGGTAACAGATCTCGTTTTTATTTTTTGCTTTCGATAGTTTTTATCTTTGTGGTTGTTAAGTGGGGATTTCCTTTGTTTATAAAGATAATCGCAGGTGATGGGGTTGAGATAAAGCGCACTGAAGAAGATATTATTCCACCGCAAACACCAATCTTATCTGCATTACCCGAAGCCACGAACGGAGCAGAGATAATCGTCGAAGGCTATACAGAAGGAGGCGCAAACCTGGAGCTTAATGTAAATGACGTTTTAAACAAAACTGACACTGCAAAGGAAGATGGTTTTTTTAGTTTTACTGCCACACTGCAAAATGGCACCAATAGAATTCAAATCAGAGCCGTTGACCCAGCAAACAACGCAAGCCTTTCGGAAGTTAAGTTAGTAAATTTCGACAAAGAGCCAGTGAGCTTAACTATTACTTCACCAAAAGATGGGACTGAGTATATCGGTAAAAATAGTCAAACAGTTGAAATAAACGGGAAGGTAAATAAACCAAACACCCAAGTACTAGCCAATAATTCATTTGTAGATGTAGGTAGAGACGGAACTTTTAGCCACAAGATGCAACTGTCTGCAGGCGATAACACTATTAAAATTGTTGCTTCTGACAAAGCTGGTAACAAAGATGAGGTCGAACTTAAGCTGATTTATTCTCCTTAAGTGAAAAGCCCACCAGAATCCAAAAGAGAGCCATAATCCAAATATAAAAGAGGCTGTTGTTAAAAATAGAGTGAATAAGGATGGGTAGCAATAATAGATAAGTATTTTTATTGATTGTTTTTAAGACCGCAAAGAGAACAAAGATAAAAGAGGCAAGACCCAAAAGACCGCTACCCGCCAAAAGATAAATATAGGAGTTATCGACGCTGACTTTTTGACCCAGGTCGCCAGTTAGATGTCCAAACCCATTGCCCATAACAGGCTTTTTGGCAAATAATTGCAAACCATTGCCCCAGCTGGTTGCTCGGGAAGATATGGAGTAGGTTCTAAGAAGGTTTACTCCTTCCCCAAAAGGTTTCGGGGATACGTAAATGAGAAGAGCAAGAAGTGGCAAGAGCAAAAAAAGTTTGAAAGCCTTTTTTTGAAAAACCAAGGGAATAAGTGTTAATAAAAAAGCTAAATACGATGCTCTGGAGAAAGTAAGGGTAAGACAAGTTAGAAAAACGATAGAGAGGAGGTACTTTTTAGTTGTAAGAAAAAAAATAATAAAAGTTGCCAAAATGGCCCCCGTAAAGTTGGGGTCGAGTAAGGTTCCTGCTAGTCGATAGTAATGGTCATCAAACCCAAGGTTTTTGTAGAGTCTTAGGTCTGGAAGTATTAAATATTGAACTATTCCGAAACATAGAAAAAGTAATATTGAGAAAAAAGAAGCCTTTTTGAGGTCAGCTGACCAATGGGTACTAAAGGAGAAGGCTAAAAATGGGTAAACTAAAGCGCGGAGGAAATAGAGAAAATTAAGGTTTGGAGTTACCACACTCTGTCGCCATAGTGATTAAAGTATTGAAACCAAAAGGGAGAACCAGAAAAGATTTAAACTTTTAAAGAGAAGAGTATTTCTAAATCGCTTGATATTATCCCCCAGAACAAAAGCAATAAAGCTTAAAATACAAGCAATATCTAGTAAGTAAACGCCGGAGAATTTAAGCAAATGCCCAAAAGGCCAAATAAAAATGACAAGGTAAAGCGCCCATTTATTGATTGAGTTTAAAAACTTGAATGCCGACGCCATTAGTGTGGATGAGTGTGCCATTTACTTGCTTTGGGTCCTGGTTGGTGGTAATTAAGTAATTATAGCCCCTTGTATCGCTTGCCCAGGAGGTATGGTCGAAACTGTAAGGGAAATAATACAGATTATGAAGCTTGTCAATAATAATTTTTTGTCCCTGTAAGTTATTTTTAACGAAGTCATCTGTATCAATAAAGGTATCTGGTAGACGTTTGAAAAGGTTAGTCAGGTACTGGTTTGTAGTTTGCTTACCAAGAAGAAAGTCTATGTTTTTTCGAAATGTGTTTATTCGCAGTGCAACGACAATAACTGAGGATAAAAACAGTAAGTAAATAAATGTTTTTTGAAGACTTTGAGGGAGATTTTGAACCAAAATTAGAGCAGAGATGATAACGGCAGGGTAAAAGGGCAAGAAAAACCTGGCTGAGGGTGGATCTAGTATTAGAGTACTTAGTCCCCCCAGAATACCAATATAGATAATTTTTTTGTTAGTCTTGTTTGCGAAGATTAGGCTGATTGCCGCCAAAGAAAACAAAAGACCGGTAACTGGGGAAATAAAGTCATCGAAGGGAAAGATAAACAATACTGGAGCGGTAAGTAAATTACCCAACATACCGCCTACCGACTGAAATCCATTTTGTAAGATACCGTCAAAAAGTGGGAAAACCGGGTTGCCGGTATAGTAAAAAGAAACAAGAAACCAAGGTAGAGCAGTAAGCAAACTAATAGGTAAGATTTTTAAGCCAAAAACCAAACCAAAAATCGCCAGCGAGAAAAAGCTTAACCACTTGGTCCCAAGCGAAAGCCCCAACAAGATAGAGCCCCAAAAACTCTTACCTGTTAAAAAAAGGAAAAGTGCTGACACCTCTAGGAAGCTTCTAAAAAGATCTATGTAGGCACTGCTGGACTGCCAACTTACCAGAAAACTTAAATAGTAAATGCAACTTGCTAGTAGTGAGTATTTTTTATCTAATCCTTGCTGTTTGGCGATTTTGTAAGTTATTATTGCAACACCAACACCAGAAATAAATTGAACCAACTTGGGACCAACAGTACCTGTAAAAAGAATAAGAGGTGTATATATCCATTCAGTAAGCCGAGGCATTACAGAATAGTAAAGCAGCCCTCCAGGAAAATAATACTGGTGTTTAAGCAGCCACAACTTGGGTAGGCTTAGATGATACCAGAGCGCGTCAAAGCCAATTTCTGGAGTAAAGACTCCTAAAAAGTTTAAAACTCCTAACAATACAGACAGGAACAAAAACAACTTTATTATTTTAAAGTCTTTTCCCATTGGTAGAGTCTAACTGACAAAGACTGGACACTCATTAGATAGGCAAGAAATAACCCAGGCAGGCCGTCCTTGTAGCCTAATTTTACAAAGTAGTTGTAGAGGAACTTAAGTATTGGGTAAAAAAGAAGTTTAAACAATGAGTAGTGCTTGTTTTCTTTATTTAAGGAGTCGACATCTTGTGGCGCATATTGGCGAATTCTGGCAATAAACTGGGAAATAAAATAGTCTTTTTGATGATAGAGAATATTATCTAAGTAACCCAGATTACCATTTATGCTCCAAACCTCGTGAACGCTTCTTGAGAACACTCCCTTGCCACCCCTTGCTAGCCGAAGAATTTTTTGATTCTTAATTTCTCCATGTTTTAATTCTTGATAAAAGCAAAGATCGTAACGAGTAAGGTAATAACCGGAAAAACTTTTGTCGTTTATTTTATCCTTTATTTCTTTCGCAAGTTGATTGGAGATTATTTCGTCGTCGTCAACAAAGAGTACCCAGTCAGTTTTGATTCTTTTTAAGCCGGCGTTTCTTTTTTTGGAAAAGTTTGCTTCTAGTCCTGTTTGCAAAAAGTCGACATTATTAAGGTTTACTTCCAAACTCGGTTTTTTGGTTTCGTACACAAAGAGAACTTTATCAGCAAAATTTAGTCTTCTTAGAAAGACTTCTGGCAGAGTTGTTTTGTTGGTTATAACGATAATACCAAGACTCATGATTTTGTGGTAAGCCTGTCTGGCAGCTTTTCTATATAGTTATAAACTAGCCAAGAAAGCGGAATAGTGATTAAGGATGAAAGGAGTAGGAGAAAAAAGTGCGTTGCCAGATAATGTTCTGAGTAATTTATTTGAGGAAAAAATTGAAATATAACTCTAGCTAAGGTATAGAGTACGGTAAAATGCAGCAGATAAAGACTATAAGAGATTTTACCAATAAACACTAGCCACGACTTAGTTAAGAATGAAAATATTTTCAAGCCACTTTGGTAGATAACAAGCCCCAAAAAGAGCCAGCTTATGTAGCTTTCCCAAACTCCA
>MFAQ01000024.1:6708-8312 GCA_001776275.1 Candidatus Collierbacteria bacterium RIFOXYD1_FULL_40_9 | reverse complement strand
ATAGAGAATACCGATCGCAAAGACTAAAAGTAAAAGCGCAAGAACTACTTTTAGGAGTTGTTTGCTAAAAAGCTTAAGTTGTTTTTGAAGAGGAGTATCACCTTCTTTTTCTTGGATTTGTAAGGCTATTGCACCCATTTTGGTGTTTGACCCAGTTCTCTCTGCTCGCATCACTGCTTGCCCCGAGGCTATTGTAGTACCCATAAATACTTGATCTCCCAACTTTTTACTTACAGAGATGCTTTCGCCTGTCAGAATAGCTTCATCTACATATAGGCGGTTTGAAGAAATAATAGTGCCGTCGGCAGGCACTTTTGTTCCCTGACTTAAAAAGATAATATCATCGGGAACTATCTGGGCGGTTTCTATTGAAACTCTACTACCATTTCTAATGACAGTGACCTGGCTGATTAAATAATGTTTTAGAGCAAATAAAGCTTTTGAAGCTTTTCTTTCTTGAACAAAACCTAGAATGGTATTTACGAATACCGCTAGAAAGATAATGATTGCGTCAGCATAATGACCTATGGTGAGAGTTACAAAACAGGCAAAGATTAGAACGTAAACCAAAGGACTCTTTAGCTGTTCAAATATTTGCGAAAGAACGCCGGGAGGGAGTTTTTCTGGAAAAGTGTTATAGCCGAATTTGTGTTGCCTATTTTTTACCTCCTGACTTGTTAGACCGTTTTCATTTGGGAACATAAGTTTTATGGTTTTACAAACACAGAGGCTAAAATGATTAAGAATATCCCAGCTGAGTTGAGCACATATGAGAGGAAGGCAAATTTAATCGTACCCATTTTGGATATACCCATTAGACTAACACCAATCTCATCTGGTAGTGGAGAGGCAATGATAATTCCACCTAACACTGGTAACATCCAATTAAAATACTTGGAGTGAAATAACTTTTTTAGATGTTTCTTGTGGTCTACATGGTTGTAAATATCTTCAATTTCGTTTACTAAGCCATCTTTAACAAGCCGAAAAATTAACATGTCGCCAATGACAGCACCAAGGCCAGCAATAAACCCGATCTCAACAGGTGAGAGTGTCTCGGCAAGTATTAACAAGACAAGGGCGCTGGTGGCTGCGGTGAAAGTCCAAACAAACAAAATGCCGGCAATAAAAGCACCAATATAGCCCAAACCACCCAAGTGAAGTAAAAAAGAATGGAACGTTTCGCTTTTGTATAAAATAATGGCAATAATGATACTCAGCACCGCCATTGTTAAATTTTTGTACTTCCAGTGGTTTGTATGTCTAGTTTTTCCCATTGTGTGTATAAAAGTATAGTGTATTTTCTTGGCTGGGGTTGGTATGCGCCAATTGGAGAGTTTCTCAACGGAGAAGATTTTTTAAAAATATTTCTTGGTCTTTAGCTTATCCGGAAGGAGTGACCCTTCTTTATACATTTCGTAGTCTTTGCCGTAACCTAGCTTTTGCATGAGTTTGGTGGGGGCGTTAAGGAGTTCCATGGGGATCGGAAGGTTACCAGTTTTGTTTACATCTGACTGGGCTGACCTTAAAGCGTCGTAGCTACCTCTATTTTTAGCACAACCGGCAAGGTAGGTAGCGCCATGTGCAAGGTTAATAGCGCACTC
>MFAQ01000024.1:355-6655 GCA_001776275.1 Candidatus Collierbacteria bacterium RIFOXYD1_FULL_40_9 | reverse complement strand
TAAACGAGCCAAATAATAAATGGTTGCATCTTTGTTGCTTGCTCTCATAGATTTTATAAAAGCACTAATAAGGTTGTAGTGCTCTTCACCTTTTTTATCGAATCTTAAAAATTTATTTTGAATGGCATTTTTGAAATTTTCGATAGTGAGGTCTTTGTAAAGGTTGTAGGTTGATTCGATAAGGCCGATGGCTTGGCGGGCGTCGCCATTGGCAAATTCGGAAAGCCACTCTTTGACATCGGCATCGATTTTGGTTTTTAGTGCCTTTGTCGCTGTATCGACAATTTTGCTTATATCTTCTGGAGAGTGTTCTTTGAGAACAAAAACACGACAACGAGATAAAAGAGGAGCGATAACCTCGAAACTGGGGTTTTCGGTAGTGGCGCCGATGAGAGTAAGCCTGCCAGACTCGACAAAGGGTAAGAGAAAGTCTTGTTGGGCTTTGTTGAAGCGGTGAATTTCGTCTAAGAACAAAACGATAGGTTTTTCGGCTTTGTTGTCAGTGCCAGCAATTTTTCTGATATCGTCTTTGCCAGCTGAGACTGCTGAGAGTTCGTGAAAGTCGGCCTCGATAGCATCGGCATAGATTCTGGCAATAGTGGTTTTGCCGGTGCCTGGTGTACCCCAGAGAATAAAAGAGAAAATAAGTTTGTTTTCGATAGCAAGACGTAGTGGTTTACCTTCCCCTACTAAATGATCTTGACCAATATACTCGTTGACACTTTTGGGGCGGATTTTACTAGCTAGTGGCTCTGCATTGCTCATATATTCGGTATTTGTTTGGGTTACACTACTATATTAAGCAAAATATGAGAAAATAGCAACATGAAGACTAATGACACCTCGTGGCAGAAAGTAAGCAAGTGGTATGGTGGGATTGTGGGCGAGAAGGGACACTATTTTCACCAGGCTGTGATTATCCCCAAGTCGCTTATTCTTCTTGAACTTAAGAAGGACTCTAAGCTGATAGATATTGCTTGTGGTCAGGGGGTTTTCGCCAGAAGCCTTGACCCACAAATTGAGTACCTTGGAGTAGATAAGGCGAATGGATTAATTTTGGAAGCCAAGAAGAGAGATAGAAACAACAAGCACAAATACATAGTAGCTGACGCAACCAAAAATATCCCAGTGAGAGAAGTTTTTGATAGAGGGGTAATTATTTTGGCGCTTCAAAATATTAAAGAACCAGAAAAAGCGATTGAACAGGCTAGTCAGAGACTGAGTAAAGGAGCTAAATTTTTGATTGTTCTTAATCACCCCTCCTTTCGTATCCCTAGGCAGAGTTCTTGGGAGGATGATAAGCAACAAAAGCTACAATATAGAAGGGTAAATAGATATATGAGCCCGCTTGAGATACCAATTAATGTTCACCCTGGAGAAGAAAATTCACCTGTTACCTGGTCTTACCATAGACCCCTTGAGAATTATTCGAAAATGCTGTTTGAGAATGGATTTTATATTGAAAAAATAGAAGAGTGGACCTCGGAAAAACACAGTGAAGGTAAAAATGCCAAACAAGAAAACAGAGCCAGAGAAGAGTTTCCGATGTTTATGGCGATACTAGCAATTAAAAAGTAGATGGAGCAAATAACCGATATAAATAGATATCTGGATAGAATGAGCAAGCCACTTCAAGAGAAGTTGAAAATAGCTAAATATTTCTCTAAAGATGTAAAAAGTGTTTTGGATGTAGGGTGCGCGGATGGAACTGTGACTTTGGCGCTTGCGGATATGTTTCCCACGGTTAACTTTGTGGGGATTGATTTAGATGATGACTTTGTTGACCTGGCAAACGAGAAAGTGGCTGGGAGGGCAAATGTTAGATTTGAAAAAAGATATTTGCGGGATAAACTTGCAGAAACTGAGCGATATGACGCGATACTGTTTTGTTCCGTACTTCATGAGTTTTTTAGTTACGGTGAGGGAATATCTTCGGTTGTCAAAGCATTATCGGACGCTAGAGAACTGCTTAACATGGGAGGTGAAATTATTATTCGAGACATGATTTTGTATGAATATGCTGACAAGTCACAACTTTGGCTAACTGATATCTTGAAGAAGATCAGTAGGGAAGAGCTAAAACCGCAAATTGATGACTTTGAGAAATATTTTGGCAAGATGAATTCAATTAAGAGCGTAAATCACTTTTTGCTTAAATATATGTATGCGGATAACTGGCAAAGAGAAGTAAAAGAAAATTATGTACCGGTAAGCTTTGAAACATATGACCGGATTTTTGAGCTTTTGGATATGCAAGTTAGTTTTCAGAGATCGTCAACCATCCCCTACTTAAAAAATAAATGGAAAGAAGATTTTGGTTTTAGTGATGATGAGCTGGAAAGCTTTAGATCCACTGGGATTATTGTGGCAGCGAAGTAGATTGATGTGATTGATGCCACTTTTTTAGTCTGCTTAGAGCTTCGGTGACGTTTGAAAAACCACTGACTAGTGGCAGCTTGTTTATTGGCACCCACTCTAGCGAGGCAACATCGTCCATTGGTTTCATCTTCCCGCCGACAATTTCTCCGATGTAGTAAGTGTTCTGAATGGCATAGTTTCCAACTTGATAGGTATCCATGAGAATACAGAGAAAGTCGGTAATTTTGATATCCAAACCAGTTTCCTCTTTAGCTTCTCGGATGGCGCCAACTTCGGGGTGTTCACCTTCTTCTAGGAAACCACCAATAATATCAATACTGCCAATATTTGGCTCCTCACCGCGACGCGAAAGCAGAACCATACCATCTTTTACTGGTAGCACTCCAGCTGTAGGCTTTGAATTTTGATAATAGGAAATGTTGCAACTTGCGCAAGTTGGGACATTGAGTTTGTTTGTGGATAGAGGTGAGCCGCAGTTTGAGCAAAAGTTGTAAATTGTCATTTTAATATTTTAACTTAAAAAGATGTTTGTGCCTGGAGATCGGTATATTTTCGACAAATTAGATGCTATAATATGGGATATGAAAAATTTTAACCGCGGTGGCGGATTTGGAGGTGATAGAGGAAATAGTGGATTTAGTAGAGGTGGCTTTGGAGGTGGTGGTGGCGGAAATAGAGGTTTTGGTGGACCCAAAGAGATGTTTAGGGCTGTTTGTGATGAATGTGGTAGAGACTGTGAAGTGCCTTTTAGACCAACAGGGGCGAGACCAGTACTTTGTAGTAGTTGTTTTGAAGCCAAAAATGGTCCAAGACCACAGCGCACTAGTCGACCAGATGACAATACCCGTGTGCGAAGATTTGAGCGCGATGGTAGTCCAATCGAAACTAGAGAAGAAAGAGACAATCGAAACATTTTAATGCTTCGCGATGAAATAATGAAGTTAAATGAAAAGATTGACCGATTAGTTGAAACCCTTAGTGCTCCAAAACTAGAGGAAAAACCTAAAAAGGCTAAACTTTCCAAGAAGAAAGTAGAGGATCAATAAGGCTCATTGCCTGTTTGAGGCGGTTTTTGCGAGGGCCACTTACGACTATGTATGGTAGTTTACGTTTGTTCAGCTCCTCAATGAAGCGATTGTGCATGTGTTGTCGTTGATGTTGCCCATCTCTGGTGCCATCCTGAACAAAGGGAATATCGGTGTCGGTAACAATGTAAAGGTCAACGAGAGCTTTTTGGGAAACTTTTTTGACAGCATTACTCATAAAACCCACATATCGCTCGTGCCAAATTTCGGTTGCAAAAGCGTTAGTATCACAAAAAACAACTTTGTTGGCGTGCTTACTGAGACTGTTTTCGATTTGATTTTGAATACTAGCAATATGAACAAACTCAGAAGTTTGCCAATTATTAAGAGTTGGGCTTGTCATTTTTCCCTCGTAGTATGCTCTACCGTATTCTGGAACCCAGGCAGTTTTATATTGTCGAGCCAAGTCTTGAGTTAAAGTTGTTGTTCCGGTAGACTCGGCACCGACTATGACAATTCTTTTTGCAAAGTAGGCTTTTGATTCTGGAGTTAAATAGTTCCAATTATTTTTGAGGTCATTTCTAATTCTTGTCCCAGAAATAGTCACTCTTTTTCTGTTTAAATCAACTAAAACGTGTTTTGAGCCCATATATCTTGCGTATGGTTCTCCGTAGCTTTCTGAACTAAAAACCGCGACTGGGATAAATTTGAGAAATCGGACTGTGATTTCTGCCCATTTTTCGGAGACGTTCACTGAGTCCGAATCCATTTCTGGGTCATGGTGAAAGATTCTGACATTTGCATCTGGAAAAGTATTTCTAATCCATTTAGCTCTTATTTCTACTGGAATTTGATACCTGTCAGTTTGGCAAACGATAACTGTAAGGCGTTGACATTGCTTTATGGCAGTCTCTAAAAGAAACTGGTGTCCGAGGTGAAAAGGGTAGAACTTGCCTATTACCAACCCAGTCTTATACGTTTTGTTGTTCATCGACTTCTGATAACCACTTTTTGTAACCATAAAGAGCATTTATTAGAAAGACAAAGTAGAGAAGGGACAAGAAATATACATCTTTTTGAAAGTAGAGCCAAACACCAATAATATCTACGACTATCCAGTAGTACCAATTTTCAATTTTTCTTTTTGCTAGGTAAATAGTAGCCACAAAACTTAGAGCTGTAGTAAAAGCGTCAAGAAAAGGAAAAGAGGCTGGTGTTGGAAAAATACTAGGAAGAATGAGGTGTATCCTAGACATAAATAGATAAAGTAAAAAGCTTAGTAAGACTGTAGCTCCCAAACCAAGTAGATTTTGGGGTGTTTTTGACGATGTGACTGGTCGCTCTTTGCCCACTACCCTCTTGGAATGTTTCCAAAGATACCACCCCCAAAAAGCAGTAATAAAGTAATATATTTGCTCGAAGAGGTCAGAGTAAAGCTGAATTTGATAAAAAAGGAACCCGTAAAGAATAATTCCGATAATACTTGTTGGCCAAGTTGAAATCTTGTTTTTGGCGGCTAAGTATACTGACCAGGCAGTAAAAATTGTGCCAAAAAACTCAAGGTAGCTCATGGGATACCCCCAAAGAGTAAAAATTAGAGTGTTTACATTGAATAGTTTTGTAATATCCATGAGGCTATTATAGCATGTGTTAGTGTTATGTCAACACTTACTTAATAAGCTATAATCTCGTTGAACATGAAAAAGTGAGGTAAAATGAGAGATAAAGCGTTTTACAAGCTAGCAAATGAAACATTTCAGATGGTTTCGCCCGATTATTCAAATGCCAAGGAAATTAGCAACCAGGCTAAGAAGGTTTTTCTTAGAAGATCAATCGTCTCGTGTTTGGAAAACTTTGAAAAACAAGACATAGGTATAAATTGGTGGCAGGACGAAGACCTGATGAAGGTTTTTGAAAGAATGAACAAAGCAGGGGTTTACCACTTCCAATTGACCCGGTGGAGCGTATCCGCTGGATAGCATTGCTTTGTGTAAAGGCGTGTGAGATAGATAAATTTAGCTACGGAAACTTGCTAGTCCCGCTTGATTACCTGCCAGATGACATGCTTGATGGTAGTTATGGGGAGTCAATTCTGACTGACATCCAACATCTGCGCCTAAAACTGAGAAAGAGTGGGTGGAACGCGGTATTTGGGTGGTAGTATTCAATGCCGGACTTATGTCCGGTTTTTTTGTAAAATAAACAATGGTAAATAAAACAATAGAGATTCTAAGAGATAGATTTGAGAAAAATAAACACCGACATGGAGGTGTGAGTTGGTCGACAATTGAAGATAAACTAAGAAAAAATATGAATCTACTTGCAACTGTTGAGAAAATGGAGAAAACGGGTGGTGAACCAGATGTGGTAGAAATTGGAGACAAGCTTTATTTTGTTGACTGCAGTTTAGAGAGTCCTAAGAATAGAAGAAGTCTGTGTTATGACAGAAAAAGCAGACTTTCTCGAAAGGAGCACGCACCTCTTAGTAGTGCCATTGAAATGGCTACTGAGATAGGTATTGAAATACTAACTGGGGAAGACTACCGACAGCTACAGTCTCTCGGGGAAATTGACTTAAAAACATCAAGCTGGGTCAAGACTCCAAAGGAGGTGCGCGATCTAGGCGGGGCGGTTTTTGCTGACAGACGCTATGATCGAGTTTTCTTTTACCATAACGGGGCCGAATCGTACTACGCCTCGCGGGGATTTAGGGGAAAAGTAAAAATTTAGATTCTGTGCTCTTTTGGAGCTACTACATATTCCGTAGGACAGTTTGGTCTTTCGATTTCATGAACATACACATTATCGAATGCAGACATCTTAGTTTTGTAGACTCTTACTGTCGCAACCCCTTTCCAGGTTGATTCCGACGTATTTTCGAAAGTGTATTCGGAAA
>MFAQ01000024.1:0-267 GCA_001776275.1 Candidatus Collierbacteria bacterium RIFOXYD1_FULL_40_9 | reverse complement strand
AGTTCTTGGGTCCTTCCCTGCTGATACAGTGAAGGGGTCAAAGTAATGATTTCGAAGATCTCGTAATTTGCTATAGCCTCCTCGATTCCTCGGCGCATTATGTCCTTCCACTCTTCGGAGATAGTTTCGTTTAATTTTTGTTTTTCGTTCATTTGAGAAGATTATAACTCTTATTGAGAATTCTGTTGAAATAGTTGTTATGATTGATATTTGACAAGTGGTTGAAATAGTTGTAGTATGTGTAAATGGTAAAGACTAAAAATCAGA
>MFAQ01000023.1 GCA_001776275.1 Candidatus Collierbacteria bacterium RIFOXYD1_FULL_40_9 | reverse complement strand
CTATTATCCTTGCGGCTCACCGTTGGGGCTATCTAGACTGGTCAGCGGCTTTCCGAAAGCTTAACTCCTTCTACAATCTTCCTAAACTCAAAGAAGGTGACAAAATCCAAATCATCTGGGAGCAGCGCCAGTTCGAGTACGAAGTTTACTCGGTAAAAACAGGCACCGAAATACCCGAATATAATGCGGATCTGATCCTGTATACCTGCCAATTATGGAACTCACCAGTTCGCTTTTTTGTTTTAGCGAATCGAATAAAATAACCAGAGCAAACAACTTTCAGTTATTATATCCAGCCTCTCCTATGCAACTCTTCGTATGCTTCGCGACGAGTCTTCGGATCACCACTACGATACTTTTCCATCAATTCAGATCTCAAAACAGAATCACCATCCAACGCCCCGCTATCAACATGAGTTGCAGCGGGATCTAAAGGTACAACTTTCCCAGATCTCTTTTTTATCCATTTGGAAATTTCTACATTAGCACCAGTCATATGTAGTACATCATTGTCCATATACCACTCTACCTACTTAACAATAAAGATGTCAATATATAGCCACTCTTATCTAAACAACAAACGCTGTATAATATAGGTCAACGCAAGTTCATTAAATTGGAAAGGAAGGAAAAGGTAATGCACAAATACAAATTTTTGTTACAAGTGGCTTTTTTTGCACTGCTTGGGTTGTTTTTCATCTACATATTCGTCCGGTGGGACAAAGCAACTGAGGTAAGCTGGGCACAAAAGGATGCAGAGTACCAGCAAAAAGTCACCAGACGTCCCACAGACGTCATGGAAGCTCTTTACGTGTATCGTGTAATGGGCTTCAAAATCGATAAAAACAGCGACTACTTAAACTATCCCCCCGATAGCTACGACATCACCCATAGCTTCCCACTGTCCAAAGGTTTTTTCCTTATGTTCAATACGGAAAAGTCCTGCGGTGGCAAATTCAGCAACAACAAAATCTCGCTGTACTCGTGGACGGACGAGGGCTGGAAAATCTCACAGTCACTTTCCCTCGAGGATGTGGACTTTCAGCTGAAATCAGATATTTACGACTTTCAGGTCGAAGGCACCACAGTTCGCCTCTACTACAGTCACGACACTACTTGTTGGGAGCAGAGCTACTGGGTAGAACTCCCATAGATTCCAAACACCTCGTTACAACGGGGTGTTTTCTTTTGCTCTTCTAGTTATAATTGGCCGACACTTTGAAAAAATATCTTGGAGGTCTCCATGTCTCTTCGCCGAATTATTTTACTTTTTTTGCTTTTTGTTTGTCTGGTTTTTGGCTTCTTCTACTTTGTACTCCCCAAATCCAGCAACTTCTATATTGCCCCAACAGCAACTACAATACCAACCAAAAATCTTGCTATTTTGCAGGAAACCTCAACTCCTGTCTCCTCACCTACACCAACAATAGAAACCCCTACTCCAGAACCCATCACCTACTACACAGTCCAACCTGGCGACACCCTCACTGGTATAGCAAACAAGTTTAATATAAGCTGGATTGATCTCGCCAATTTCAACAAAATCACTAACCCAAATTTCTTAGAAATTGGTCAGCAGCTAAAAATATCATCAAATCAAGAAGACTACAAAAATATTGATCCGTATTATGTAGACCAAATCTACAAAGCCCAAGAAGGCGAGAAACATATACTCATCGTTCTCTCCGAACAAATGCTTTACACGTACGAAGGTGATACGCGTATCAAAGGCTATCTTATCTCGTCTGGAACAGCCAACTACCCTACGGTCACCGGAGTTTTCAAAATTTGGGTAAAGTTCGAAACAACCCCAATGTCAGGTGAAGGCTATAATATCCCAAAAGTTCCATACACAATGTATTTCTTTGGTGATTATGCTATCCACGGCGCCGACTGGCATAACAATTTTGGCACTCCCATGTCACATGGTTGTGTCAATATGAGGGTAGAAGACGCCGAAGAAGTCTTCAAGTGGGCAGAAGTTGGAACAATAGTCCAAGTTATTCCTTAAAAAATCTTAATCCTCGAGCAATCGGGGATTTTTTATCAGCCCTATCTCTTTTGCGCTCTTATCCGAAATAACACTTTTACCAGTTTTCGATTCTATTTCTTTTCTTGCGTTTCCAGCAACAGAACCACCTTCTCTAGCCACTTTTTTGTTATCCTCAAAATTATCTAGTTGTTTAGATTTAGAAATTTCCTTTGTTGCTGTTTCAGCCAACATATTCAAAACCAGCTCCATATTTGTCATATTATCTCTTAGGCTTTCTTTTTTTAAACCTTTTACATTTTTATACTGCTTCACTGTCAAGTCAGACCAGGCCTTGGTGATTTCATTTGTCAAAATCGCAAACTCCATACCTTCCTTTACACCTCTATCCTCCCACTCATCAGTTAACTCTTTTCGAAGCTCAATACTCTTTAAACGCAAATTTATCCACTCTCTGCTATACCCCTTTTGCAAATATGTTTTTAAAGCTCTATTTATAGCTAGTTCCGGATCAACTGTTTCCTCAAGTCTCTCGTAGCCAGTTTTCGCGAGCCACAATTTAAATGGCTCAGCGTTTGGTGAAGGAATAGATTGAATTAGGCGAAATAAAGTCTCTGTATCCGCAACATCTGTTATACGCATTTTGCCGTCTGCAGCCATCATTTTCAAACCGTGACATTTTGTCACGGTTTCAACACCACCCTCCTTCCTCAATCTTTGTTTTAACTTTCGCCAATAAGCCAGATGGTCAATACTTTCCGTCAACACCGCCACTACATCCACCACCGAAAAATACCAAAGCTCTTTCTCACTATCCCAATGCCTTCTAATGTTCTTCCCTTCAAAAAAAGCCACCCCCTCTACTTTTTCTTTTACCATAGCTCCAATATATTCCAAACATTACCCGAATGTCAAATACCTACTTTGTCCTCCCAAACAAATCCTCCACGATCTCATCCAGTGGTACACTGCGAACATCTATGTCATCTACTTCATAACTTTCAGTCAGTATTGCCATTACTTTTCCCTGATTCTTTTTAGAAATTTCCAAAGTCGCCACCAATTCTTTTTTGCTAAGAACTTTTCCCAACTTCTCCAACTCTACTCTTTTGACTGGCTTCTCAAAAGTCACTGTCAAATATTTCTTGTCTTGGTAATTGTGTAATAGTTTTTCTAAGCTATCATCAAACACTTTTACGCCCCCATTTATCACCATCACCCTGTCACTCACCGTTTCTATATCCGCCATTTCGTGGCTTGTCAGTATTATGGTTGTTTTCTCTATCTTATTTAAGTGTCGCAAAAAACCTCTTATCTTGCGTTTGGACACCACGTCCAACCCAATAGTCGGCTCATCTAAAAATAATAGTTTTGGTCTGTGCAGTATCGCCCCGATAAGCTCCATTTTCAGTCTCTGCCCCAACGATAACTTCCTTACCGGGTTATCCAAAAACTCCACCACTTCCAGTAACTCCGAAAGCTCCATCAACCTGCTCTCAAAATCTCTTTGCTTTATTTCGTAAATATCTTTAAACAATTCAAAACTAGCTCTAGCAGGAAGATCCCACGACAAACTATTCTTGTTTCCCATTACCAAGGCAATTTGTTTAAGAAACTCACGTCTTCTCTCTGTTGGTCTAAAACCCAACACCTCTATCTCCCCACTCGTAGGGTAAAGCAAGCCTGTCAACATTTTTAGAGTCGTTGTTTTACCAGCTCCATTTGGTCCCAGAAGGGCTACCGACTCCCCCTCCTCTATCTCAATATTAATTCTATCCACCGCCAACAAATCTTTATTTTTACTCCAAAAAATACTTTTCCAAAATGACTGCTTAACAGGTATTTCGTATATTTTTACCAAATCAACTACTTTTATTATTTTCTCCATACGCTACGACGATGCCGAAGAATAGGCTCTCAAAGCCTTCTCCCACATCTTTTTTTTGATTATTAAAAAAACCACCATCACCAGTACCGACCACAAAACCCATCTTAGATCAGTCGTCTTCCCCAGTATAAACGAGGTCGTCAAAGCCGTATGCAACAAAAACGGAAAAATAGACACCCCCAAAGTCAAAAACCACTTCGGGTATGCTTCTATCGGCACCGAGTCCCCAAAAAAAGCAATCTGATAAGACAAACTGTTCATAGCCTTATACTCCCCAGCCCAAAAAGCCCCCAAACCAAAAACAAACTGCATGCAATGAATTGCTATATGTCCACAAATAAAAATCACACTCCCCCAAAGCAACCCAGGCAAACTAATCACAAACTCCGCGTTTTTCACCAATAAGTAGATCAATGGTAAAGTTGCTGGCCACATCTCTATCAAAAGCATTGTCAAGTTTATCTTCAAAAAGGTCACATACCACAATGTGGGCAGTGGTTTTGTCAAAATCAAATCAAAAAACCCGCTTTTTACACTCTCTCCCAAAGTTTCGATGTTTTTAATGCTCCATATCCAAGCTAAATAAAAGTTAAACTGAGAAACCAATGTAAATAACAAAATTTCAGAGTAGTTATATCCTGCCACCGTCTTTACTCTTCCAAAAATCGCACCCAAAAATACCAAATAAGTAATCATGTATACAACAGTCGACGCAAGTCCTCCCCAATTATTTGCAGAATAAGCTATCGATTCCCGAAAACTAAAAGCCGCATTTACTTTCATTATTTTTAACCTCAAACCAACCTCTTCAAATACCGATTGCTTCATAACGCCTTACTCCTTTCTTCCAAAACCAAATACTGACAGGTAACAATACCAAACACCAAAAAACAGAAGCCCCAAAAATAGTCAAAATCTCTGTATTGTCCACATTCTTTTGCAAAACTGTTGACGGTAGATAGGCCAGTATCGGAAACGGAGACAATAATAAAACTTGCTTTGCTAGTCCAGAAAAAAATGACACTGGTATCAAAACTCCACTAAAAACTTTTAATATATGCGACATCACATTTTGCAAATGATTGGCTTCCGGGGTCCAAAAAGACATACTTCCGATAAACATATTAAAAACAAAAGCAACAATAAATGCCAAAACCAAACTGACTCCAAACAAAACTATCTGGAAAACTTCGACCCTTTCCAAAAAGCTAAGTCCCAAACCAATTAGCAGTAGTTGCATAGTCATAGCAACACCTCTTGTACCCCAAAAACTGCTATACATATACAAAATCGGGTTTACTGGTCGCAAAAGTAAACCACTCAGTCCTTCCATTTTTACTTTAGCGTTAATCTCCTTAGAAAACCGCAAACTTTCCCCATCCACCAGACCCTGTACTCCATTGGCAATCAAAAAATATGCCAACAAAGAGTTTGTACTCCCCACATTGTCAGTCGATTTGCCAATAATCGACCACAAAAAAACCACCCCCAGCAAAGAAACTATCTTGCTAACAACAGAAACCAACATATCAACCCTGTAGTTGGTTACTTGCGCCAGCCCAAACAAAAGACATTTTTTATAAACAGAAATCCTCACCAATAAAGTATAGAACAAGTCTAGTGAGTTTACGAAGACATTACAGCTATCGCTGCCTTTTTCTTGTAAATAATTTCTTTTATAACCTCTCTGACCTCAGCTTCTGTAACCTTTTCAACAACCAAGGCGTATTCCTCTGGACTTACAACACTACCATACCAAAAAAGTGAACTCGCCATGCTTGATGCTGTTCCCATAGCAGACTCATACGCCATTTCTCTTTGCATTACCAAATATTTCTTAGATCTAGCAAAGGTTTCGCTATCTATCTTTTCTAAAACAAATTTGTTTAATGATTTATCTATTTCTCCTATCACCATCTCCACATTTTCTTTCTTCACAGCAGTGTTAATCTCAAACCAGCCTACATTTGGATAATAATCAATACTACTTGATATACTATACGCAAGACCCAAAGCTTCCCTTATTACTTTGTACAAAACAGATCTTCCACCGCCCCCAAGTAAGTACGACCCCAAGCCGATCTTCACCCTATCTTCAAAAGTAACTTTGTCTAATCCAACTGTTTTATATCCAATCTGCACAGTTGCACTAGACATGCTGTGTTCAAAGTGAGCCAATCTTTCATAATTCGTCTTTATCGGTCCAGTTTTTAAATTCATTCTTTTCCCGCCAAAGGTCAGCATTTTTCTCAAAACAACCTCAGCCTCACTAATATCAAACTTTCCTGCTATAGAAATAACCATGTTCGCAGGAACAACCACTTTTTTCATATAAGTAAGCAAATCTTCCTTGGTCGCATTTTCAAAGCATTCTCGTTTTCCAATCCCATCTCGAGTATAGATGTGACCCTCACCAAAATACTGCTTCATTCCTTTTTCCCAAAATCGTGCAGTAGGACGCGATATTCTATCTTCAAATTCTTGTTTCACAACCCTCTTTTGTTTATTTAGTGCCTCATCTGATATTTTCAGCTTAAATAACATTTCGTTAAACAAATCCATTCCTTTAACAAAAGACTCACTCGGCATTCTTCCGTATGCCTCAATACAAGAACCGCTTGTTCTGGCATTTGTATAGATACCGTTTTCTTCTTTAAAAACCTCCATTGCGTCATGGTTTTTGAAATTCTGTGTCCCCTGAAACATCATATGCTCTAGTAAGTGTGCTTTACCCCACCAATTACCCGCTTCATACCATGAGCCACCTCTAATTTGAAAATCAATAGCTACAGCTTTTAAACCATCTATTGGGTAAAAGGCAACCAGGGCACCGTTTATATCAACAATCTTAGGATGTTTTTCCATCTATATATCTTACAGTCTTACGGCACGTACGGCTTGTACTTCTTAGTGAATATCTTCATCGGGTCAGGAGCATTGTTATACAAATCCATTCGATAATTAAACTTCTCAGATGGACCCAGAATATTCGTGTCGCCTCCTCGATC
>MFAQ01000022.1:4182-8659 GCA_001776275.1 Candidatus Collierbacteria bacterium RIFOXYD1_FULL_40_9 | reverse complement strand
GGTTACTGGTAAGGTTTAGTTCCCCTGGTAAACAACTAACGAAGGTGTAGTCGGTGTCTTCGACTTCGTTAACTGTGTGAGCTCCTGGATTGACTGAGAAGCTGGCAACGACTTGCTCGCTAAAGGTTTTGTTTGTACCCCCATCGACATTGGCGAGGAATGAGTGATTGTCCTCAGTGTCATTACCATCTGGATCTAAAACATCTTTGATTACTTCGATAGTAGCTTTTTTCTGTTTGTTTGTTACTGTAATAATTTTTTGCTCACCCGGAAGTAAATTTACTTGGTAACCTGGAGTATTTGTATCTGAGTCCTCGGAAACACTGACAAAGTCGTAGTTTGTATCTGCATCTTCGGTGACTGTATAGGTGCCGGCATTGATAGGACTAAAAACGGCATTGGATTGTTCTGCAAATGTACTGGAGTTGGCTCCAACATTTACGGTAAAGGTGTGGGTATCTACGACAGCTCCACTATCTGGATTTAAAACATCTTTTATGACAGTTAGGGAAGCTGGTTGGTCGTCGTTTGTAACGGTACAAGTTTTTGATTCACCTACTGCAATTGTGCCAGAACAGTCTGCGCCTAATGATTTTGTATAACCAGTATAAGCACTTTCATCGACACTATAAATACCAGGGTCTAAAGTTATTGTGGTTCCATTTTCGTCGCCCGAGAAGGAACTATTTGAAACATTGGTGCCCGTGACATTCAACTGGAAGTTACTGGCAACAGCAGTTCCACCATTGTCATTTACAACATGTTTTATAACGGTAAGAGTGGTGTCTTTAGTATTGGTAACGGTGCAAGTGACGCTTTCACCAGATTGAAGTGAAATAGCAGACATTGGGCTTCCATCACTACAAGTAGCACTTGTTTGTGCCCAACCTGAAATAGCAGATTCGGTTACAGAGTAGGTACCAGGAGCTAAGTTACTAAATGTCTTAGTATTTGATAGAGTTGAGTCTGAATCATCGTCTAAGGAAAAACTTGTGAGACCGGTACCAGTAGTAGTAAAGCTGAAATCTTGGGCGTCGTTTGGTACTGCATCTTTGACAATGGTGATACTGGCGTTGTTGATTCTGGTGTTGGTAATTGTACAAAGAATATCTTTTCCATCGGCAACTGCTAAAGTCCAAGGGTTTGTACCAGTGGTGTTTACAACTGAACCAGTTCCGTGAACATCTTTACAGACGACTGAAGAGGAATAATTTGCAAGTGAGGTGTCAGTTCCCGCTGTTTCACCAATAGTGTGATTAGCAACGGTAACAACTTGTTGACCTGAGTCACCACCGTCACCAACCTCAGTTGCCAGAGTGGTACCGTCTATTTGAAGGTTAAATTTTCCTGGGTCATTACTCGGAGAAACAACTTTTACAACTTGTAGTTTCCCAGAGTTAGCTTTAAACATGATACAGTCAGAGGCGTTTGAAGTGAGAGATGCTGAGGTGTATGTACAGACATCTGTCAAGATTGCAGTGGAACCACCAACATCGCTAAGCCTTACATTACAACTTGCAACAGTATCTTTTGGGTTGTCATCACCAGTAGGAAAAGGATCAATTGATTGGACGTTTGCGGAGCAGGTTGTATTGGTACTTGGAGCAAAACCAACGGCACCAAGACAATGTGTTGCGCTTGTGTCGTTACACGAATATGTCGCTTTTGAGGTATATGCGCCTGGGTTGCCTCCGACTTGGACACAAACTGCATAATTAGCTAAACCGTTGCCGTTTGTATCAAAGAGAGCACAAGCATCACCTGTGTTTGCACCACTGAATTTTGCATCGTCCCAGTTCCAGCTGACACCTACTGAGGTAGGTAATGTCGAATAGTCTGCACACATCTTACTAAGATCCTTTTGATTTGGTACATCATTTACTCCGGCAGAGTCGTTTTGACACCCAGACAGTGGGGCGTCTGTGAAGGACATACTAGCGATAACAGTACCAGAAGCGTCAACTGCATCTATGGTGTAGTTGGGTCTATAGTGACCGTCGAGCATGAAGGAAAAGGCAATATTGCCATTTTCGTCGGTGGTAACTTGGGGCTTGTAGATAAAAATTGGGTTGTCGAGAGAAGAAATGACTAAAGTGTATTGAGTGTTGGCGAGGAAATTTTTACCAGTTACATAAACGGTATCGGTTGGGAAATAGTCGGACTTATCGGTAGAAAGTGTTGGTTCTGGGGTGGTGTTTTGTTCGAGACTTGTAATTGTAGTTATTGAGGAGGGAAGAGGTTGATCTGCGGAAGTTGGGGTAGGTGTTGGTTCTGGAGTGGTTGTGTTTTCTGAGGTAGAGGAGGAGGTGTTATTTTGCTCAGCTGGAGGTGAGTTGTTCTGGGTTTGCTGTGGAGCTTGAGTTGGTGTAGGAGTAGACTCTAGGCTTGAGGTTGGTGTGACCTCTGGAGTGACTTGTGGTGTTACTTCGGGTTCTGGGGTGGTGGATGGAGTTGGTTCTGGAGTGGTTGTAGGGGTTGGAGTGGGCTCGACAACAGTGGCAGAAGAACTACTTTCGTCGGCGTAAACAGGCAAAACAAGAAGAGGGGTTAGGGGCTGAAGGAGGAGATTGAATGACAGAGTTAGAGAAATCAGCTTTCTTAGTATCTTCTTTTTCATTGTGATCAGATCATCTCACTTTGTGGTTTTAATGTCAATACTATATATAGTCTTATAGTTAATTACTATTTTGGAATAGTTATGTTTGGCGGAATTGAGTAAACGACTTCAACTGGTTCTTTTTGCCGATTAACTGATAGTCCCAAAGAGAAGCCTAGAGCGTTTGCTATTGCTACCCCAACCCTAGTACCAGTAAAAGAACCTGGGCCTGGGTTAACCTCGATACTAGTAATATCTTTGGGGGTTTTACCAATATCACTTAGGGTTTTTTGAATAAACCCTAATATGTTTTGCTCTCTTGGAGAGCTAACTTCCTGCGTAAATTCTTTGTCGTCTAGGCGAAGAATAGTTTTTTGGTTGTTGGTGGAGTCTAAATATAAATTCATATTTAAAAAAACTCGAGAACTCAAAGAATCAAGAACTCAAGATTTGGTGTTATTTTTGATAATGGAGATTTCGCGCTGAGAGGGGCCGGTTTGCTTGAAGTATATAAGGTAGTGACTGTTGGGCAAGATTTCAAGAATTTTTTCTGGCCATTCGACGACGATAAGGTTTTTGGGGTCGGACCAAATTTCGGCTAGATCAAAAGCCTTGATTTCCTCAACTGAGTTTAGCCGGTACAAGTCCAGGTGGAACAATCTTTTAATATTTGGATGTGATTCCACTTTATATTCGCGCATAATCATATAGGTTGGAGAGGTGACCCTAGAAATACCTAATGCTAGCCCTACACCTTGAGTAAAAGTAGTTTTACCGCTCGCTAATTCGCCAAGAAGACAGATGGTGGTTCCAGCAGATAATTTTGATATTAAGTTTTGGGCTACTTCTTGGGTCTCTTGATGACTGGAAGTAAGGAAAGTTTTTTCCATAAATTTATAAAGTTTGTCAATAAAGCAAGACCGATACCGAGTGAGTCAAAAAGAATATCTGTTAGAACACCGGTTCGACCAGGAACAAATAATTGATGTATTTCGTCTGTGAAAGCGTAAGCGAGAGTATAAAGAATAGCTTTTTCTAACTGCTTGCTTCCTAAGGCAAAAATCCATAAAAGTGTCAACACAAAATAGACAAAAACATGACCAGACTTTTTGAAAAGAAATTCCCAGAAAAATACGTTGGCGTGGGGTAATTCTGTTCTAGATGAGAGGTAAAAAATTACTATCATCCAAATAGTTACCGGTAGAAACTTAAGATATTTCATAATTGACACATGTGTATTTTAGAGGTTTTTGAGGCGAAAATACAACAAACCACCCGATAGACTAAAAATACTGGCTCCGATAATGAATAAAGTTTTGTCGGAAACAGGCATGGAACTAGGCGTAGCGAAATTTAATTCTGCCTGAAAATCGTATGTTTCGCCTGCAGAGCTGGTGGCAATATAGGTTTGCGAGGTCGAAGTGGATAAAACTTGAGGGCTTGTAGAGATTTCAGATTTCAGATCTCGGATTTCAGACGGGGATGGTGTTGGATTTACTGTGACAGTCTTTGAAGTTGGTGTTGTGGTATTGGTAACTATTTTTGTAGGTGTTGGGGTTACCGTTGGGGTTTTGGTAGGAGTAGAGTTTGAAGTAGGGGTCGGTGTTGGGGTGCTAGTTGGAGTGGGTTGTGGGGTAGTAGCAGTGTAACTTAAATCTAGCTCTAGTGAGTTTGAATAGTCGGACGGAGAGCCAGAGGCAGTGAAGCGCTTGAGTTTTACTAAATATTTTCCTGGGCCAGTGTAATCTTTGTCGTCGTAGTCTGGTTTTAAAAAGATGGAAACTGGTTGGTCGTTTTTTAACTCTACAAAATTTTCTAAAACAAAACTTTTCTCGGGACTAGAAACGTAGTTTAACCACTCCCCTTTTTTGCTAAAAGTAA
>MFAQ01000022.1:1489-4169 GCA_001776275.1 Candidatus Collierbacteria bacterium RIFOXYD1_FULL_40_9 | reverse complement strand
GTTTTGGTCTTTTGGAGTAAACATACCCTGAATAAAGGTGCCAGAGGAACTACTCATGCCGGAAACTACCGCAGTGATTTGGAAGTGGTCGTCTTTGGGTATCAGATCGGAAATGGTGAGATTTATGGCCGAAAAAGCTTTTCTAGGATCTAGAAGTGTAAGCAAAAACATTAACCCAATCAGGCATTGTTTCACTAAGGTCAGTATAGATCTTGGTTGCTCAAGGAAGCAACAGGAGGGTCAACTTGTGCCTAAGTTGCTATGGTGGTATAATATAGGTTGTTCTATAACAAACTAAACTATTAGAAAGAGGTAATAATGAACTTATATTTTGCGAAAGACATACCTAACCTGGTATTAGTTGTCGACGGATTCAAAAGAGATGTTGACGACGAGTTATTGGTACTTGCCACGTCCTATCTCCACAAGTGCGGCACGGCAAATATTGTGGCGGTTATTGCCAATTCGAACCCAGCACTTACTCGCGCACAAGGAATTCGCGGAATGATGAATATGGCTGGTTTAGGAAGTATTCCGGTTGGATTCGGACTCGAACTTCAAGATGAACCTTTTGTAATGGACGACATGTATCTTGTTCCATACTACGACAAAAAATTACTTGAGGAAATCTATGATGGTGAAAACCTGATTGCATCAATCCTTCAGGAAGCTCCGATTAACTCTCTGACTTTTGTGGGAACATCTGGGTTGCTGGACATCACCTATGCGATGGAGAAACAACCAGCCCTTTTTAACGAAAAAGTGGCTCATGTTGTAGTAATGGGCGGAACCAAGGGTTTCTCCGAAAAGGGAGTCCTGATCCCTGATGGTGTTGAAAGACTTCCTAGTGGTGAACTTGAAAATGGTGCAATGAACCACCGGTATCACCCCGAAAGCGCTAAGAAGCTGTTTGAACTAGTCCAGCAATATGGAATTAAGTTTACCGTAGTTACCAAAAACTCCGCATATGCAGCCATGTTGCCCCACTCAACTTTGGAACAAATGGGCGAAATTGGTCGTTACTATTCGGAGCGCGCATTGAAAAATGCACAGTTGTTCTGGGAAACATGTTGCAAAAAGGAACTGTCGCCAGACAGGGATAGAGCTTTCTTTGTAAAAGTGAGACTTGGTGGCGTTGACCCTGGCATTCCAGACTGTGCAGATGTCAGACCTTTCTTACCCAAAGACCCATCTTCACCAGTATATGATTTACTGGCAGGGTTGCTTGCTGTTGGTATTGGATTGGAACACTTCAAACCTGTTACACATCCAAAAAACACGCAAACAACTGTTTATGGCTTGTCTCCCGCAGAAAATGGCGTTTCCGACCCTGAAGGCCTAGTGAACTTGTGCAGCGCACTTCTGATTGAAGCGTATAGAGTTATCGAATAGTTTTGATTAAGACCGACTAGTGTGTCGGTCTTTTTTTTTGTTTAAATTTGCTTTGTTAAAAAAATTTAATTGAAACTGACGAGGCGGAGAGATGAAATATCGGAGAGTTGGTATTTATCTGTTAGTGGTCTGTTGCTGCCGTTTTCTAAGAATGGATCGTGCATGATGTATTTATCGCCATCTTTTTTGACAATAACAATAAAGTGATCTGGTCCACCATACAAACCAGCAATAACAGATCTACCAGCATTTAGTTCTGAATCCAATTTATCTTTGCTAACCGAAGTAATGGAAACTCCGATACCGTTAACAGTAAAAGAATGAAGAATGTAGCCTGTACCTGGAACAAAAGCACTGGCACTGCCTGCTATATCTCCTGGTTTGATGTTTTTGCCAGCGTGGCTGGCCATCATAGAGATTGAGTTAACCAAACAACCGTATTCAGCTGTTGAGTAACTAGAGCCACCGAGACCAATGTTGCCCCACTGGGAGTCGCGTTGATTGTAGTAGCAGCCCCAACTGTCACATTTGGTTTGGTCTTTTAGAATAGTGGCGCCCCCATTGTTACTGACAAATCGTCTGATAGCGGCTAGTTGCGCCTTGGCGTCGGATTGTAATTTTTGATATTTTTTTTCGTCGTTGGCGGTTATATTTAGCAAGTTTTGCTTTTCTTTTTGTTGGGCATCTAAACTTCTTTTTTGTTCCAACATTTTCTTCTTTAGGGTTTCGATTTCTTTTTGTTTTTCTTGTTTTGAAGTTCTTCTACTATCGTAATCTTGGCGCGACTTTTCTAACTCTGCCAAAATAAGCTGATCTTTGGACTTTACAGTATTTAAGTATTTAAGTCTAGAAAAGTAATCACTAAAGTCCGAGCTGGAAAAAAATAAATTTTCTTGGTTTGTTCTGGCTCGTCTGTAACTTTCCTGAACGCGGGCTATGTAAATTTTACTAAGCAGGCTTGCAGACTCGTTTACTTTGTCTATCACGCCACCAAGAACTTCGATTTCTTTTTCGACTGCTTTTATCTGAGCGTCAGTTTGGTTTATTTGACCTTGAGTAAGGTTGATTTTGGAGGTAATGGTTGCCAGGACTTGTTTTAAAGAATTTTGTTCGTTTTTGAGACTGCTTATTTTTTTGGCGCAACTTTCGATGTACTCATTTATTTCACCCACTTTATCAGAACCTGATGGCGGGGTACCTTCACAGTCAACTGCGGCAAAAGCAGGACCAAGAAAAAGAAAAATAAAAAGCAAAACAAGAAGTAAGTGCTTCATTTTGACCTTTTGAC
>MFAQ01000022.1:0-1468 GCA_001776275.1 Candidatus Collierbacteria bacterium RIFOXYD1_FULL_40_9 | reverse complement strand
AATAAAAGGAGTGGAATAAAGTAGAGCAATAAAGTTTAGAATCCAACCAAAGAAGCCACCAAGAAAACCATAGATTAGAGCCTCTTGTAGATACGGCTTAACAATAAATGAGTTGTTGGCACCTAACAACTTCATGGTGCCAATTTCACTTCTTCTGGAGGCAATCTTCATAGAAATGATAGTAACAATGGTAAGGAAACAAACCAGAGAAATAATAAGAACTAAAACTAATCCCGAAAAACGAATGGCGGTAGTAAGTTTGGTGAGTTCGGTAATAATATCTTGGGGGAAGTCGATATCTTTTTTACCCTGCGGATTGACGTTTACAATCTCTGACTGCTCGAGAAGATTTACCACCACGGGAAAAGAACTGGGATTATTGGCGGTTACCTCGATACTGGCTGGTAAGATATCGGCGGTAACTATACCCCAGTCGGTGACTGACCCCAATAGAACAGGATCGTTGGCGACGCTCTGTTTATAAAGCTCAAGCGCCTGATCTTTGCTTATATATATGGCGTTTTTGATCCCCTCAGTGCTAGTTAAGGTGTTTATTAGATTGCCGACCTGAGACATGTTGTGGTCGTCTTTTAGATAGGCAATAACCTGAGGCTTGGTTTCAAAACTTAAAAGAATAGTTCGGGAGCCGATAGCAACTAAGCTAAAGATGCCAATAATAAATATTGTGAAGGTTACAACCAAAATAGCAGCTAAAGCTTGAAACGGAGATCGGCGAATATTTTTGAGGGCAGTTTTCATTTTTTTATTTTTTAGTCTTTGATTCTGGTTTGGCATCAATTTTTTCTTTTGTGGTGTTCTCCGGGGATTTTTTCTTACCACCGGTATCTGAAATTATTTTACCTTTTTGGAGAGTAATGTGTCGCGCCTTATGGAGATCGATAAGTGTCACATCGTGGGTGGACATGATGACAGTGGTACCATCGGCGTTGATTTTTTTGAGTAGATCAAAAATTTCAATAGAGGTTTGCTCGTCTAGATTCCCAGTTGGCTCATCTGCAAACAAAACTTGCGGGTCTGCCGCGATAGCCCTGGCAATTGAAGCTCGCTGAATCTCACCGCCAGCAAGCTGCATAGGAAATAGATTTTCTTTTTTAGGTAGTCCAACCATTTCTAGTAGACGAGTGACTTTTTGCTGAATTTTGCTAGGGTTAAACCCCGCAATTTCTAGGGCAATTGAAATATTTTCACCAATAGTTTTGTCGGGGATTATTTTGAAGTCTTGGAAAATAAAACCGATTTTACGACGAAGTAAGGGGATCTTTTTGGGGGGAATTTTGGCAAGATCTTCACCATCAAAAATAATCTTGCCTTTGTTTGGAATCAGATCTTTGATTAGAAGTCTACCAATTGTTGTTTTGCCTGCACCGGACTTTCCGGTGATGACAATAAAGTCGCCGGGGTTTACGACAAGATCGAGACTGTCGATAACGACATCTCCATTGGGATA
>MFAQ01000021.1 GCA_001776275.1 Candidatus Collierbacteria bacterium RIFOXYD1_FULL_40_9 | reverse complement strand
CAGGAGGCGGTGGCGGAGGCGGAGCAGCTGCTAGTGGTGGAAATGGTGGATCCGGAATAGTTATCGTCAAATATCAGTACCAATAAACTACAAAGAAAATATATCACATGACTACTAAAACATTTATAACTCTTAGTTTAACTGCAATCGCGTTTATTACAATTTACTATGGACATTTAAAATACCTTAAGAATCATAGTACAAATACAATATCAGTCGACGTTGACCAATATTCAAACACTACTAGTGATGATCAGCTGTTATCATCTGTAAAATACAACCTCCCCGAAGGAGATCAGACATACGCCGTCTCCCATGGCAAAAACACCACCGGACCAAAAATGAGTCAAATTATCTTTGAACCCCTTGCTTTTAAAAATAATGAGAAACAAAAGATTAAAATCATTTTTCCTGAAAAAGAGGTCGTTGGTTCAGTAGTTGTTTTTATCACCACAGACAACAAAGAAAATCAGAAAGTTACGTTCACAAAAGACTCGAAAACCAATACTTGGACAGGAGAGTGGGTCACAAATGACAGTGTCAAGTCAAGATATTCGGCAAAAATAATCGCTGTTGGCTCTTCTGGGGAGTACAACAATATTATGTACTTTCTTTAAAACTCCAAAGTTATCATCGCTGCCGAATTTGGTCCAATCAACTCTGTTGTCCTCCAGCTTGCTTCCGAAGTTGCCACTTGTTGAGTTCTAGATTGACCCAAAAAGTCTCTTCTAGTGTACTTAAAATTTCCACTAGGCAAGTTCTCAAACAAGACGGGTACTGACTCCGTTTTAATTCCTTTCTCGTCATAATTAAAAACCATTAGCTTTATGTTACCTGAGTCGTCTAAAGTTGCTACACCTTTTACCCAAGATCCTTCCCCAGACAAGCTCAAACGTGTGTTTCCCAAGCTATTTAGAAAGTCGATCGCGTGGTAGCGAGGTTTCTTCTCTGGTGCCCCAAACTTCTCGTGTGTCATCATCCCCCAACGACTCCAATATTTCTCGTTACCTGGACCGTCTTTTATTTCAAAAACAAAAGCTCTGTCGATTGTCCCCATCATCGCCCGAGAGCCAGCAATCGTGTGGATTGCTCCCATCTTTGTATCATATGTTTTGTCGTTTTCACTGTTTTGTCCCCACTCGGTTACATAGTATTTGAGGTTTATCAAAGCTGGTATCTTTTCTGCCCACGCTCTGGCTTGTTTTGCATCTTTCTCGAACTGTTCCACGTCGTAGGTGTACTTGTGCCAGCTCACAAAATCCATTCTTAGATTACTTGCGTCTACAAACTTTATTAATCTTTCCACCCAGTTCTGATACAAAGCGGTTGTCGCCGGACCCCCAATCTCAAAACTATTTACATTCCTCGCTCTCATGGCAGCGCGGGCTGATACTGCATACATATCTAAATAATTCTTATCTCCATAAGTTTTAAAACTTCCAAACAAGTCTGGTTCGTTCCAAACTTCATAAATTACGCCGTCAATATTCATGTTTCCTCTTCCTGAATAGTGCTCAATAGTAGCTTGAACTACGCTTCCCCACTCGTTCCAGTCGGCGGCTGCAGAAATCATGTCGCCAGTACCAATCGCTGTAGGCATGTAAGAAAGCGACAAAAACGGTTTTGCTCCAGTCGAAAGGATTACTCTCACTGCCTCATCTAACCCAGTCCAGTTGTAAACAATCTGTCCATCCTTCTTGTCAACCACTTTGAAAGCATCATATATGTGGTCCAAACGAATGTATTCAGGTCTCAAAGCTTTAACTTGAGGTACTACTCCGGCAAGCATTTCTTTTGGCTCCTCACCACCTTGAGCCAGATTTCTCCATGGCATTGGCGTTTTGCCCAATATACCAACTGCATTTACTTTCAAGTTGGCAGCTACACCAGAAGCCCTACCCACGTACTGGACCGCATTTGGTATCACAATTACCACCAAAGCTATTATTACTACTCCTACTAGTAACGGTAGTGTTCCTCGAATAAGTTCCGACTTTGTTGCCATATATCCAGTTTACAATAAAACTCTTGACTCCTGTTTATCACTCATGCTACTATACTGCTAACCTGTCCTCAAACAATTGCTCTTCGAACCGTGTTCGAATAGAACTAAAAAGGTGAGAAGTAAAATGTGGAGGATGGACACAATATGGACCTTACAGACAGACAAATAAATATCATCAAGACAATTGTTGAAGAATTTACCCAAACGGCCCAACCAGTCGGCTCTGTTTCTTTGGAAAACAAATATCGTCTTGGTGTTTCACCAGCTACCCTGCGAAATGAAATGGCAGTTTTAGAAGAAAGGGGCTTTCTTACCCAGCCCCACACCTCATCTGGTAGAGTCCCCACTTCTATGGCAATTAAGTTTTATATCAATGAGTTGATGAAGGAAAAAGAGTTAAGTGTTGCCGAAGAGGTCAATGTTAAGTCACGAGTTTGGGATCACCGTTTCAGTCACGAAGACCTCTTAAGAGAGGCTACTAGAGTTCTAGCCGACCGCACCAAAGCTCTTTGTGTTGCCACCACCGACTCGGGACACTCTTACCAAGCAGGCTTTGGCTATCTACTAAACTCTGTTGAGTTTGAAAATTTAGAAATAACCAGGGAGTTACTTTTTCTACTCGACTCCCAGCAAAGATTAATAGAAATCTTCAGTCGTGCAGCAGGTAATAGTCCTATTCATATTTTGGTTGGTAATGAACTTGGTATTGGCTCTTTCGAACCCGTAAGCTGTGTCTTCGCTGAAATTAGAATCGGCGATAGACGAGGCAATCTAGGCATTATCGGTCCAAGTAGACAAGAGTACGGTAGAAACATCCCCTTTGTTCGTTACGTTGCTAATTTAGTTAATCAAATTGCTCAAGAATGGTAAAAAAGACAAAAACACCAAAAAATAATAATGAGATTGAGTTACTTAACTCAAAAATATTAGAGTTAGAACAAAACCACAAACGAGTTTTGGCAGATTATCAAAACCAAGAAAGACGACACAAAGAACTTGAGACTCAAATTGTCAAATTTGCCCAAGCTAGTCTAATTGAAAAAATACTACTGAGTATTGATTCTTTGGAGATGGCCCAGTTCCACCTTAAAGATAAGGGTTTGCAAATGGTCATTGACCAGCTTTTCAAAACTTTAGAAAGCGAAGGTCTAAAGACAATAGACACTAACAATTTAGTTTTTGATCCCAACACAATGGATTGTTTAGAGTTAGCTACCGGCGAAAAAGATCTTGTTATAGAAACAGTTTCCAAAGGTTATCTACTTTACGACAAGGTCCTCCGCCCCGCCAAGGTCAAAGTCGGCAACGGCACACCTAAAGCATAATCATCTTGCTGTCATTCCGGCGCTTGTCGGAATCCAGAAATTAAACAAGTATTAAAAAAATTAATTAAACAAATATAAAACATATGTCAAAAATAATCGGAATCGACCTCGGCACCACCAACTCTGCCATCGCAGTTATGGAAGGTGGAGCTGCCAAAATTATCCCTACTGCTGAAGGGCGAAACACTTTCCCTTCTATTGTTGAGCCAGTCAAAGGGTTGGTCGGCGACGTCGCCAAGCGCCAAATGGTTTTAAACCCGAGCAACACTGTTTTTAGTGTCAAAAGGCTAATGGGTCAAAAATTTGATAGCAAACAAGCCCAAAAAACCAAAGAAATCGCCCCCTTCGCTATCGAAAAGGGCAAGGATGATATGGCAGTTATCAAAATTGCTGACAAGCAATACACTCCCCAAGAACTCTCAGCCAAAATTCTCCAAAAAGCCAAAGCTGATGCCGAAAGCTATCTAGGTCAGACTGTCACCGATGCCGTTATTACCGTCCCCGCCTATTTCGACGACTCTCAGCGCCAAGCCACCAAGCAAGCCGGTGAAATTGCAGGTCTTAATGTTCAAAGAATAGTCAATGAGCCAACAGCCGCAGCCTTGGCCTACGGTTTGGACAAGGGTAAAAACGAAACCATTGTTGTTTACGATCTTGGTGGTGGCACTTTTGACGTTTCTATTTTGGAACTTGGTGATGGAGTTTTCGAGGTCAAATCGACCAATGGTGACACTTTCTTGGGTGGTGATGATTTTGATCACCGTATTATCGAATATGTCGTTTCAGAATTTAAGAAAGAAACAGGTGTCGACTTGTCCTTAGATAAACAAGCACTTCAGCGAATTAAAGATGCTGCTGAAAAAGCCAAAATTGAGCTAAGCTCGGCAACAGAAAGTGAGATCAACCAACCCTTTATCACCCAAAAAGATGGTCAGCCACAACACTTAACCATGAAGCTTACCAGAGCCAAACTGGAAGAAATTGTTGCTGACTTAATTGATAAAACTATTGAGCCCTGCAAAAAAGCTCTCTCCGACGCCAAACTAGACAAGTCAAAAATATCCCAAGTTATCTTAGTTGGTGGCATGACCAGAATGCCAAAAGTCCAACAAGTAGTCAAAGACTTTTTTGGCAAAGAGCCAAACAGGTCGGTCAATCCAGACGAAGCGGTCGCTCTTGGTGCCGCTATCCAAGGTGGTGTTATTGCTGGTGATGTCAAAGATGTTCTTCTTTTAGATGTCACACCTCTTACTCTTGGAATTGAAACAATGGGCGGTGTTATGACTCCACTTATTGAAAGAAACACTACAGTCCCCAGTAGTAAGTCCCAAGTCTTTAGTACCGCAAGTGACAATCAGCCTCAAGTTGAAATCCATATTCTCCAAGGTGAGCGCCCAATGGCCGCTGACAACAAAACTCTAGGTAGTTTCATCCTCGATGGTATCCCAGCCGCTCCCAGAGGTGTTCCTCAAATCGAAGTTACTTTCGATATCGATGCTAATGGTATCTTAAACGTCTCAGCCAAGGACAAAGCAACAGGCAAAGAGCAAAAAATCACTATCAAAAACGCCACTAACTTATCTGATGCAGAAGTTGAACAGATGAAACAAGATGCTCAAAAATACGCCGAGGAAGACAAAAAGAAAAAAGAGTTGGTAGACAAGAGAAACGAAGCCGACACTTTAATAATTCAAACAAGAAAAGTTCTAAAAGATGCAGGCGACAAGTTTGGTTCTGACGCAAGCAAAGAAATTTCTGACTCATTAGATGAATTAGAAAAAGAATTCAAAAACGAATCAGCTACAGTTGAGAGTCTAGATACCAAGCTCAAAGCTTCTACAGAGATCGTCCAAAAACATGCCGAGGCACTCTACAAAGCCGCAGCAGAAAAAGATAAACCAGCTGACGGTGCAACCGCAGAAGCCCCCAAAGCTGACTCGTCCGCCGACACCAAAAAAGCCGAAGAGGGTGAGGTAGTCGAATAAGCTACCAAAACCCTGTCATTCCAGGCACCGACCCGGAACTGATCCCAGTATCCTCCAAAAAAAAGAGCTGGCAACCCCAGCTCTTTTGGTATTTAACCCTATAAGGTATAATATCTTTATCTCAACATTTAAAAGGAGGCACGATGGACGATGTTTTGGATGTAAATGCAGCACTAAATGAAGCGAAGGAAAAAATTGCATTTGGTCAGACCGTTTTTGGAAAGTTTGAATGGAAAGGTCAGCCTCTTTCGGCAGGATTTAGTGACTTGTCAGGCAGGGGTGATATTTGGGCTGGATTCTCATTTCTTGGGCCAGTTCTAGTAACTGATGCCCAGGCAAATATGGAGTTTACCAAAGAAATTGAACATCATCTTCGAGAATGTCTTGAGACGGACCCGGCGAAAAAGTGGGTTATTGTTCTCAATGCAGAGTACGGTTTCTGGACTTTTGCAGAAGGGTCGCTGGTAGTCAGTGAGTCCACCTCTCCGAACCCGGATGTATACCTCGGAAAAATAACACTCTTTGGGGAATTATGGGAGGTGTACATTTACGAGGGAGACATACCAAATTCGGAAGCTCCATTCTTAATTCAGTAATCTGACAAACTCCTCCGCAAGGGGGAGTTTTATTAGCACTCAACCTCCAAAACTGCTTACTTTTTTGGTAGAATAAAACGAACAAATATGGCCAACAGAGATTTATACGATATTTTAGGTGTCCCAAAAACAGCCACAGAAGCAGAGATAAAGTCAGCCTACCGAAAACTGGCTCTCAAGTGGCACCCAGATCGAAACAAAGAAAAAGACGCCACAGAAAAGTTCAAAGAGGTTAACGAAGCCTACGAAGTCCTAAGCAACAAAGACAAAAGAGCCAAGTACGACCAATTTGGCCACGCTGCTTTTGGTGGTGGTACAGGCTACAACCCCTTTGGTCAACAATCCGGTAACCCTTTTGCTAGTTACTACTCTTCCGGTGGCAATATTAACTTTGAAGATCTTTTTGGTGGTGCCGACGGCTTTTCTGATCCCTTTGATATTTTTAGTAGCTTCTTTGGTGGCCAAGCCAGAGGTGGTCGAACTGCACGCACCCGATACTCACTTACAATCGACTTTGAAGAAGCTGTTCACGGTGCCGAAAAAACCATCGTTCACCAAGGTAAAGAATTCACTATCAAAATTCCAGCCGGTATCGACGAGGGGAATCGTATGCGATTTGATCAGTTTGATATTAGCTTCAATATTCGTCCCAGTAAAGTTTTTAAACGCGAAGGTGAAAATATAATCGTCAACCAGGACCTGGACTTTGTCACTGCAATTCTTGGTGGGGAAGTCGAAGTTCCTACTCTAGATGGCGATCTAAAAATTCGCATTAAACCAGGCACTCAACCAGAAACCGTTATCCGTCTCTCTGGTAAAGGTATCAAGGTTCTAAACGGCTCCCACCACGGCGATCTCTATATTCGTTTTATGGTCAAACTCCCCAACAAACTAAATTCTCGCCAAAAATCCCTTCTAAAAGAATTCCAAGACTCCTAGGCACAAAACAGACCTATAACTTGACTTTCTGGTTTGAGCATGTTAATATATCAAAAGTAGCACATATCATCCATATCTAAGAAAGAGGAAACTAATATGTCGTTCCCTGAGTTTTTTGCACTTTATATCGCAAGTAAGCTGGTGTTTGTACTGATCTTGATCCTGTTGATCGTGCTTTTGTTCGTCTATGCATATGTGTCATTCACTTCGAAAGAGCGCAAGCTCCTTAAGAAGTATGACGCCAAGAAGGTTCGAGACCACCGCTACTGCTCACAAGCTGTCTATGTCGTGAAGTTTGAAGACCTCAAGGCCATCAACCACGGCTTGGTAAATTTCCCCGAGTGGGCAGACGCTGAAGGCAACCTCAGAATCCGCGCTTTTGCGAGCAAGATCGAATCCGTCGGCAAAATCGAGAACGATGGCTGGGTGACATACACCCTCGATCGCTGGTGCAACGAAGCAGAAATTTTCAACGCACGCTCGTTCCGTCTCGACCCAAGCATCGTAGTAAAGGTGTAAGAAGCAAGCTCAAGTCTAAATCTCGACCCACAGTGGTCGAGATTTTTTGTGGCAAGTTTGCTATAATCACTCTAGATTTGGGGTTTAGGAAAAGAGCGGCAGTGGTCGCTTTTTTCATTAATGCTCCCCAAAGCTGTCACCTGGGTGACAAAAATATAAAAAATCAATTATCAAAAAAACGATCTGAGATCTGAAATCTGAGATCTAAGAACTAAAATATATGGACTCAAACTCTTTAAACGCCAGAACCGAATTTGCCGCTGCTATCAACCAAATTTGCGCCGAGCGAGGTATCCCTGTCGATACCGTTCTTACAGCCATAAACAGTGCTCTCGTAGCCTCATTTAAGAAGGACTACCCCGAGCAGGCCCTCAAATTCGAAGAAGATGAGCTCGTTATCACCGCTGATATCGACTCCGAGAATGGCCAATTTCGCCTATTTGTAGGCAAGGAAGACGCCAGCAAAAAAGACCGCAAAGAGATTACCCCTCCCGGTTTTGGTCGCATTGCTGCCCAAGCCGCCAAACAAGTCATCTTCCAAACCATCCGCGAAGCTGAGCGTGATGCCATCCTCTCCGAGTACGCCGACCTTATTGGTAAAGTCGTTACCGGCATGGTCCAGCGCATGGACGGCCGCAATGTAGTTGTCGACCTTGGCCGTGGCCAGGCTGTCATCCCTGTAAACGAGCAAGTTCCCGGTGAGTTCTATAGACTCAACTCCAGAATCAGTGTCTACCTTAAGGAAATCATCGAAACTCCCAAAGGCAAGCAAATTATTGGCTCCCGCTCCGACGAGCGCTTGCTAGCTGGTCTGTTTGAGCGTGAAGTTCCTGAGGTCAGCGCCGGCAGTGTCGTTATCCGTGCTATCGCCCGCGAGGCTGGTTCCCGCTCCAAAGTTGCTGTCGAATCTACCCAGCCTGGTGTTGACCCAGTTGGATCATGCGTAGGCCAAAAAGGTGTCCGCGTCCAAGCTGTCATCAATGACTTAAACAACGAAAAAATCGACATTATTCAGTTCGCCGAAGACAAAGACAAATTTATCAAAGCCGCTCTCGCCCCTGCCGACGGTTTGGATATTAGTTTTATCAACGGTGAAACAGTTGTTACCGTTCCCAAAGATCAACTTTCGCTAGCAATTGGTCGTGGTGGTCAAAATGTAAAACTCGCCGCTCGCCTTACCGGTAGTAAAATCAGAATTGTTTCCGACTCAGACGAGACCAAAGAGCTCTCTATTGTTACCAGTGGTGACGAAGAATACCAAATTGACCAACTTGATCTCGACACCAAAACCAGAAATCTTTTGGTCGAGGCCGGTCTCCTAAAAATTGAAGATCTCTCGGATGAAAAACTTGATGGAGTCAAAGGCATTGGTCCAAAAACTCTAGAAAAGATTAAAGTCCAGCTCGCCTCTTACAAAAACTAACTTAAAAACTATGCCAGAAAATATTAGCGCCACTAGGCCGCCAGTGGTTACCATTTTGGGTCATGTCGACCATGGCAAAACATCACTTTTAGACAGAATCAGAAACACTAGTGTTGCTAGTGGTGAGGTTGGTGGGATTACTCAAGCTATTGGTGCCTACCAAATCACTCACGATGGCAAAAAAATTACCTTTATCGACACACCAGGTCACGCTGCCTTTTCTGCCATGCGTGCCAGAGGTGGAAAGGTTGCCGACATTGCTCTACTTATAGTTGCAGCCGACGACTCGGTTATGCCTCAGACCAGAGAATCTATTGATCACATCAAAAAAGCCGGCATCCCTTTTGTTGTTGTCGTCAATAAAACCGATCTTCCGGGAGTAAATCCAGATAAAGTCAAAACCGATTTAGCTAACAACGATGTCTATGTCGAAGGTTACGGTGGCAATATTCCAATTTGCTTTATCTCCGCCAAATCAGGTCAAGGCATCCCAGAACTACTCGAAGTTGTTCTTCTGTTAGCAGAACTAGAAGAGCTAAAAAACAACGAGAGTGACAATCCTGCTACTTCTATTGTTATCGAGTCATCTCTTCACCCTCAAAAAGGCCCCTTGGCCACCCTCTTAACCAAATCAGGAACATTCAAAAAAAACCACGAGCTTTTTGCTGGCCCAAAAAATATTGGCAAAATTAGGTCCATGATTGATTCAACTGGAAAACAAATTGATGTTGCTACTCCCTCCACTCCTTTTCAAGTTATTGGCCTCTCGGATGTTCCAACTGTCGGTGACATTATCACCAATCAAAAGACTACAGTAACAGCAATAGCAAGTATCAACACAAGTAGTCGAGATCAAGATTCAGCTAAACCGAGTATAGTTCTAAAGTCAGATGTCCAAGGCTCACTTGAGGCCATTATTGGCACTTTAGGTGACACAATAAATATTGTATCTAGTTCCGTTGGTCAAGTCACCGATGGTGATATAGAAATGGCCATTTCCACAGGAGCCGAAATAATTGGTTTTAACACCAAAATAAACTCATCCGTCGCCAGGAGAGCCGAAATCGAAAAAGTACGCTTTACCAACTTCAAAATTATTTATCAGCTCTTTGATTATTTAAAGGAAGTACAGGTCAAAATGATCACCGATCGCGGTCCTGTCTACGAAGAAGTTGGTAAAATAAAAGTTCTTAAATCATTTAACTTCTCTGGCACCATTGTTTATGGATGTAGTGTCATTAGTGGTCAAGTAAAAATTGGTGACAAAGTCCAATCATCCACAATTGTTTCCCTAAAGAATGGAAAGGTCGATCTCCAAAATGTCTCCGAAGGACAAGAATTTGGTTTAGTTCTAAAGCCAGCTCTTACTCTAAGTGAGGGAGATATCATCTCTGCTACTTCTTTAGTAGAATAAGCCATGGAAGAAAATGGTCAAAGTGGTTTAAAAGATCTCTTTAATTCATTAAACAGTTTCTTAATAGTTCTCCCTCCAGATCCAGATACAGATCTGGTTTCTTCTGCCCTGCCTCTTCATCTCGCCCTCAAAAACTCCAACAAACAAAGTCAAGTAAGTTACTCGGGCACCTTACCTCCATTAGATAATCTCTACGGACACCAAGAACTAAGCAACTCCGTTGGCAACAAAAATCTCCACATCTCCTTTGATTTTTTAGAATCAAATCTAGAGAAAGTAGATTATGAAGTTGATCATCTTGGTAAATTTTCCATTGTTGTCCACCCAAAAGAAGGCTCACCAGCTCCAGACTCTACAAGAATAAAATTTAGTTATTCTGGTGCCTTTGCTGACTTAGTTATTGTCTTCGCAGTTTCTAGTTTAGAAGAGTTAGGGCCAGTTTATGCTCAAGAAAAAAAGTTTTTGGACAGTGCTAAGGTTCTCTGCATTTCCAATCACCTATCTCCAGTGAACTTTACTGGCAATGTATTTCAACAGCCAAACGTTAATTACGCCGAAATTGTCACCAGTCTAATTCAAAAAACAAATTTAAAAATCTCTCCTGAAGCCGCAAGCAATCTCATTCAAACAATCTATAACTCCACAGGCAATCTAACCCACCCAAAGGTGGGGGCAACTACTTTCGAAAGTCTGGCCTTTCTCCTTCGCCATGGAGGACACATCCCTGGCAGACAGGCTCAGCCACTCTCACCTTTTTCCTTCCCTCAGCCACCCCTCTTTAGCCAACCAATGATTCCAGTCCCAACTGAAAGTAACGAAGAAGATGATTCACCTGTCCCCCCAGACTGGCAAATGCCCAAAATTTTCCGTGCAAACAATGACAAATAACACAAAAATGTACTCGGAGTACAATTAAGTCTAGAGTGATTTCAAAATCAGAAAGAACACATTATCTTATTTTTATTGATGAATCAGGAACCTCTGACATAAAATCCTACAAAAATCAGCCATTTTTTACACTGGTGGGACTGGTAATAAGTTCGGAAAACCGAAAGAAGTTAAATACCGATTTTCAAGACTTGAAACAGAAGCATTTCGGCGCGAAAGGGTATGTAATTCACAATACTGAAATCGTCCGTCATCTCAAAACACCCAAGAAAGTTCAAGATTTTGCGGTCGACCTAGGAAAGTTTCTTCAAAAACACCAGTTCTTCGTTCTTTACACTAATACTAACAAAGAAAAAGCTTTTAGATTGGGTTGGGTAAAAGTAACTACTCTCAATAGGTCCTACAGGATTCTACTGTCTAATCTCCTGAAGTTCCTAATTGCCAAAAACTTGAGAGGCAACATTGTTAGTGAAGCTAGTAATCCAGAACAGGACATTATCATTTACAAGAGCATGTTTCATCTACTTGTTAATGGTATCGAAAGATTGAAAATACTACCAAAACAGGCTAAGCAACATATGACATCCCTAAGTTTCGTAACCAAGCAGAATAATGATGCAGAAGAGCAAATTGCTGACCTATTTGGACCATGTCCAAGAATAATTAAGAACATCGAGAATAAGGTCATGGTAGAGGGCGACCTCAACCCCATTCAAAAGGTTTTATTACATTCTTTCAAATCAAAACTCTTCGTGGGTAGAGCAAAGAAGAAAAATAAGCTTAAACTTTACAAAGAAATCAACTCAGGAGTCGAATTGCCCTAAAACGCAAAAGTCGGCTAGCGGACGACAGGTCACACTTACCGACTTTCTCTACAAGTATGATACCATATATGGTTTAATCTTGCATGCTTCTAAACCCCTAGCTTCCCAAACCTAAACCAATCTGTTACAATACCAACTTGTATGGCACTAAAATCAGACACAAAAACAGAAATCATTAAAAAGTACGCTGCAAGTGAAAAAGACACCGGTTCACCCCGTGTTCAAATCGCCCTGCTTACTACTCAAATTGACGAACTAACCGGTCACCTCAAAGTCCACAAAAAAGACCAACATTCTCGTCGTGGTTTGCTCAAAATCATTTCCAAAAGGAGAAGACTCCTAAACTATTTAGGCAAGTCTAACCCAAAGGACTACATCGAAGTCACCAAGTCTCTAAAAATTAGCAGTCAGCTTCGAAACGCTGACTAAAATTAATAAATTAAAAAACAAGTCCCATTTGAGGAGTAAAGAAAGAATATCTTTTGGTGTTTTTCCTTTTCTTCTCATGGGCAAAGAAATATGACTTACCCGTCAACCGCCATTACCCTAAACGGTAAAACTATTACCATCGAAACCGGCAAGTTTGGTGCCCAAGCCTCTGGTTCTGCCACTGTTCGCTGTGGTGACACTATTGTTCTCGCCACTGTCGTTGCCAGTAAAAAAATCAAAGAAGGTATCGACT
>MFAQ01000020.1:10252-12879 GCA_001776275.1 Candidatus Collierbacteria bacterium RIFOXYD1_FULL_40_9 | reverse complement strand
GCTGACGGACAAACCGCTATAGCAAATTGGACTATTAAGTTAGTTAACTGCGCTAGTGACTTTACAAATTGTTTAGTAGATCAAGCCGTAACAACCACAACAGATAGCAATGGTTTTTACAGCTTTAGTGGTTTAGTAACAGGATACTATCAAGTCTTTGAGGTAATGCAAGATGGTTGGACAAATATAACCAGTCTCTATCACAACCTTACTGCGACTCCAGGAGCTACACTAACAAACAATAATTTCACCAACTTCAAGTTAGCCAAAATTATTGTTCACAAAAATGTCTTAGGAGCAAACGGAGTTAGTGATCCAATCGACAACACCGGCTTTACCGTCAAACTAGATGGAAACAACGCTCAGGCAATTAACGAAAGTACCACTGTAACTTACGAAAATCTAACTCCAGGTACTTATACAGTCACCGAAAACGACCCAAGTCCAACTCACTCACTGGTTTCTATAACTAACAACGGTTCGGTTACTGTTACCAGTGGCGGCGAACACCATGTTTATATAGTTAACAAACAAAACTCCGCCAATCTTACTGTTATCAAACAGGTTGTAAATGACAACGGCGGAAACGCTACTTCAAGTGCTTTCACCATAAACGTCACTGGCACCAACCTTTCTGACAATTCCTTCCCAGGAGATGTAAACGGCACCACTATCACTTTGGATGCAGGTAGCTACAGTGTGGACGAAGCAAATTACCCTGGCTATGCCAAAACTCTTTCCAAAGACTGTAGCGGCACCATCGCTTTTGGTGAGTCCAAAACCTGTACCATCACCAACGACGACGAAACTGCCACCCTTATTGTTGTCAAAGAATTAGATAAGCAATATGGTGGTGACCTAACTTGTGAAGACTTCTCATTTACCGTAAACAACGGACAATCTATTCCTTTTGAATCAGACTGCGAAAATTCTCTAACAGTAGATGCCGGTACATACTCTGTTGTAGAAAACGAAGTCGCTGGCTACACACCTTCATACAACAACTGCTCAAGAGTCAACATCTCAAACGGAGGCACTGCCACCTGTACCATCACCAACACTGACCAACCCGCTACACTCATAGTTAAAAAAGTTGTCATCAACGATAATGGTGGAACAAAAGTAGCAAACGACTTCTCTTTTCAAGTTAATAACTCTGGAACAAATGTCGACTTCATTGGCACCGGGTCAAACGGTGAGGTTACCTTGACACTCAACCAAGGAACTTACTCCGTCACAGAAAATGCCGACTCCCAATACTCAACATCATACGATAACTGTACTGAACTAAACATCTCAAACGGAGGCACTGCCACTTGTACCATCACCAACGACGACATCGCTCCAAAATTAACACTGCTCAAAACAGTAACAAACGACAACGGTGGTCAATTAGAAACCAAAGACTTCCCAGTTTACATCAACCAAGACAGCGCTGTCTGGGGTGAAAACACAGTCAATGCTGGAAGCTATACTGTTTCCGAAACAACCCAAACAGGCTACGCTCCTTCTTCTTGGGGACAAGACTGTGCTGCAAATGGATCCATAACCCTTCTACCTGGTCAATCCAAAACCTGTACTATCACCAACGACGACATCGCTCCAAAACTGACTGTTACCAAGGTTGTTGTTAACAAAGATGGAAGTGACGCCCAAGTTTCTGACTTCAATCTATTTGTAAATAGTGAAAAAGTCACAAGTGGAGTAGAAAATACTTTCGACGCAGGCGAATATACTGTCTACGAGGAAAATCTAACCGGCTTTACTTCCAGTATTACAGGTGATTGTGACGAAAATGGTCTTGTAGACCTCAACCCAGGAGACGTTAAGTCTTGTACTATTACAAACGAAAGAGACACCGGCTCAGTCAAAGTAACTAAATACAATGACGAAAACGGCAACGGGCAAATGGATGAGGGAGAAGAAGTTTTATCAGGTTGGGAAATAAACTTAGACGACAAGTCATCAACAACCGGCAAAGACGGAACCGTCCTTTTTGAAGATGTCAAAACTGGCACTTCCACGCTAAGCGAAACTATGCAGGATGGTTGGACTCAAACAAATATTTCTTGTAATCAAGTGGAGGTTCCAGAAACTCCAAAGAAGGGTGTCTGCCACTACAACGCCGGTCGCGACGTTTGGAACGCTTTAAACATCGATATCGACAACGCCGGTCATATCGGTAACCACGAATGGGACTACGAATATGCCGGTCCATACGCCCTAGGTGGCCAAAACCACAAAGATGCAGATGACTGGTGTGCAGAAAACAACCCTTATCAAGAAGAAGATTTAATTTCAAAATTAATCAGTAAAGTTGTCTCAGTTGCTTATGCTGTTGAAGAATACCTCGATAACGACAATGAACTTGAGTTAGACGTAGTTGCCAACACTCAAACAGAATGTTTCATTGGTAACCAGTACGTTGAACCTGTTCTAGAAATTATCAAATCCAACAACGCTACCACCACTCTTTCTGCAGGCAACACCGTAGAGTACAAAATTACTCTAAACGTAAAAGAAAACAAAGCCAACGGTGTAACCGTGACAGACCTTCCACCAGAAGGATTTGCCTACAAGACTGGCTCCTGGAAAGTTTACAAAAACGGAGTTGATATAACTGGAAC
>MFAQ01000020.1:4987-10246 GCA_001776275.1 Candidatus Collierbacteria bacterium RIFOXYD1_FULL_40_9 | reverse complement strand
CGAACCGGTCTACCACTCGCCTGGTGTGTGGAACTTAGGCAATGCCGAAAAAGATGATATTTTTGAACTCGTATACCTTGCTGACATCGACAACAACCAAGATTCAGGAACATACAACGACTTAGTCTGGGCAAAGGCAAAGTCAGCGCTAGACAACACCACTACATACTTGGCTAGTGTTCCAAGTGGTGACCCAAGTTATGTCAGTGATATCTTTGCTGGTACAGAAGTAACCATCGACAAATCAAACGAAAACACAGCCTCAATAAATGTCGAAAAGAAAGTCGAAGGACAAGTCCTAGGAATTTCTACACTACCAGCCACTGGCGCAAACCAATACTGGTTAATGTTGGCAGCCCTTCTTATCGGCACCAGCAGTGTCTCTATCTATTACGGAATAAAAAGAAACCATGAATAAAACAATACTCAAAACCTTAAGTTTCGCTATTGGTTCACTCTTACTACCAACAATCATCTTGGCTGCCGATAGTCTAATGGTCCGTATCGAGACTCCCAAGACTCCAACAAACCAAAACGAATTTAAAATAAATTTTGTTGCGCTGGATCAAAATAACAATGTCGTGACTGTCAGGTGTTACAAACAGTCTCCAACAGACATCGGTTTTGTTCAATTCGATGCCGACAAAGTTCTCAAAGCTGGTGGTAACTCGGGTAGTTGTCAGGTCAATAACTCAATTGTAAATTCCAACGGAAGCTACAAATTCAAAGTAATTGCTGTCTCAGATGTGACTACCGAAAGCAATGTTGTTACCGTCGATTTCAACAACTCCACTCCAGGTACTCCAAATAGTTACAGCAAAGAAAAAACTGCCACCTGCCAATACACAATTAGGTTTAGAACCGACAACGACGGCGGAAAAACCACCAAAGTTGTACTTTACAGATCCGACAACACCAGTTTCACTGCCGATCCAGGCTCACAAGTAGATTCTAGGTCTGTAGGTTCAAACCAAGCTGTAGAAATGGTTAACTCTATTCCAGATTGCAACAAGACCTATTACTATGCTGTTCGCGCCTTCGACAACTCTGGAAATGGTTCAGGGATTATCGGTGACGAGAATATTACCGTAGTAAACGGCACTACAACCACAACTACCTCTACTACCACACCTTCCCAGGGTCAAACAACTGGAACAGGTGCGCTTCTAGCAGACGAATCATCGGTAACCGAACCGGGTCAAGAAGAGGGCACACTAACCCCAGAAGCTATAAACGAAGAAAACAGTTCAGAAGTTCTGGGAACTCAAACCAAAGAGCCATTTTGGAAATCAAACAATGCAAGAGTTGCGTTAATAGCGGCTATAATTGCATTAGCTGCTTACTTTTGGTTCAAAGGTAAAAAGAAATAAGTGACAAGAAACTACTTCAATCTGCCCATAGTTTTTGGTTCTGTTCTTCTGGCTACTGGTCTGTTTGTCTTGATCACTACTTACCTTCCAATATTTAAAAACGAAGTAAGTTATCAAGTTTTGCATAAAAAAGTCAAAACAGATACCACGATCAATCCAATTGATTCTGACTTTGGTATCGTTATTCCCAAAATAGGTGCAAACTCCAAAATTATTAAAAATGTCGATCCTTTCGACTCAACTGTTTATCAAAAAGCCCTTACAAAAGGTGTCGCCCACGCAAACACCAGCAAGCTTCCAGGCGAAGGCAAAAATATTTTTCTTTTTTCCCACTCCTCCACTGACTTTTTAACAGCTACCCGTTACAACTCTATCTTTTATCTCCTGTCAAAACTAGAGGAAGGGGATGAGATAAAAGTTTTTTACAAACAAAAAGAGTACCAGTACAAGGTTAAAGACAAAAAAGTAGTCACCCCAAGTCAGATAAACTTTCTAAAATCAGACTCCAATGCTGAGACCCTAACACTCATGACCTGCTGGCCTCCCGGCACAGACTTTAAGCGTCTAATCGTCCAAGCTGTACCGAAGTAACAAGTAGCCAAAAAAGTCAAAAAGAGGTATCCTGAAGATATTACATGCACAAAGCTATTAAAAAAGGCTTCTTGTTGACTATTTTCTCGATAATTATTTTTTCACCAACCAACATCCTAGCCACACCAACTAGCTGGCCCAACAAATTTTTCGATTTTTTTCAGTCAAACTTCCCAGATGATCTTGCTTTTTGTGTCAAACAAGATGGTGGTATATATGCAACGGGCAGTATTTTCAAAGAAAAAGTTTGCAACAAATGGGATAAGAAAATAAGTTTTGGCGCTGGTGCTCAGGGCCCAAAAGGAGATAAAGGGGATCAAGGTGACCCGGGATCTCCAGGCACAAACGGTATCTCTGGTTGGGAAAAAGTCACAACAACGTCAGCAAGTAATACCGAACAACTCAAAACAGTTATTCTAACCTGCCCCCAAAACAAAAAAGTTCTCTCAGGTGGATTTGTCGTCAATAGCTCCACCGTCACATACTACACAGTTGCTAACTTCCCCAGTGCAGACAATACCTGGACGGTCTCAGTCCACAGATCTTCAACAACTACCCCTTGGGACTTAACCACTTACGCTATCTGCGCAAATACAAACTAACAAAATAAATAGCTATCAATCCAGTCACTGGCATTACCACCAAGTTCTCAAACCAGCCACCAGTTTTTATTCTCCAGGGTTTTACAGGCGGCAAACCAAAGTTAATTTTTAGAGGGTAGAGTAGAGGAACACCTTCCTCAGTAAGACTATCTGCCACAATGTGAGAAATAACCCCAATCACCAGAGACCAATAAACTAGACCAACGTCTACAAAGTTTTCATTAAATAAGTTTGTTACTAGCCAATAACTAAACTTATCAATCAAAAAAATTCCCAAAAAAGAGTGAGATATGCCTCTGTGTTTCATAAAAACACCAAGTGCTTTCCCAATACTTTCACCCCCAGGTATTAGGTCCCATAGTCGATTAGATGCCTGATCAATATCAGGTAATAGTGCCCCGATGGTGTTAAAAATTAGGCAAGCAAAAAAAGTAGCTGTCGACACTTCCGTCTTACCCGAATAAACAGCTACTCCTGCTAGGCTAGCAAATGCAAACAAACTATGTGTTCTCGCAATCATCTATTTTTAGTATACTCAATGCCATGGTTAGCCTAAAAAAACTTCAAAAACAAATTTACCAAAACAAAATTGAAAAGGGTTTTAACACCACAGACATATCCAAGGAGTTTTGTCTTATCCACGAGGAAGTTTCCGAAGCTTTCAGAGCTCACTACAAAAAGGAATACACCGTCGGGGAAGAGCTAGCTGACGTTGTTATTTATGTTCTTGGTTTATCAGAAATTCTCAACATAAATTTAGAAAAAGAGATCAAAAGAAAAATAAAGATAAATCAAAACAGAAAATATCAGAGGGTAGGTGGGGTTATGCAAAAAGTTTGATATTGAATCGGTAATTGTGCATAATGGTTTTTGTATGCTCAAGGTTCTGCACCATCTTTTTTTACCACACCAACACAACAACCACAAAGCCAAAATTCTCTGGACTCGTTCTCTGCTGATTTTAGTTGGCCTTTTTGTCATGGGTCGGTCAATTGTCGATATTACTATTGGTCTAAGACCTGGTATTTTAGGTTACGCATCTCAAATTGACGTCGGCAAAATTGTCGAATACACCAATCAAAACAGAATAAAATCAGGTGCCGAAAAGGTCACCCTAAATGCACAGCTAAACGCCGCCGCCGCTGCAAAAGTCGACGATATGTTTAAGGAAAATTATTGGGCTCATGTCTCTCCAAAGGGAACGGAGCCGTGGACTTTTATTTCAAACGCCGGCTACAAGTATCAACATGCGGGCGAAAATCTAGCAAGGGACTTTAGCAACTCTAAGGATGTGGTAAATGCCTGGATGAACTCACCAAGCCACAAAAAGAATCTTTTAGATAAGCGCTACAAAGATATGGGTTTGGCTGTAAAAGACGGATACCTAAACGGCGTCGAGACTACAATTGTTGTTCAGATTTTTGCAGTAGCTCCAACCAAGTCAAGTGTTGGCAAAATCGCGGCAGACAGCATTTCAACAAACGAAGTTCTTGCCCAGGAAGAGTTCAAGCCCACTGCCGAAATCTCTCCCCTAAGTCTTTCCAAGGTGTGGTCAGCCTCTTTTGCGGTTCTCATCCTCTTCGCCTTGGTTATGGATTGGATTTTTGTTCTGCGATACAACCTTATCCGAATAAGTGGTAAAACATGGGCCCATCTCACCTTTATGTGGTTTGTATTGCTAGCCATCTTTGTTATACGCCAAGGAATAATTTTATGAACAAGTCAATCAGAAAAATTTTAGAATACATTATTCTTTGCTTCGTCTTAGCCGCCTTGCTTTTCTTACTTTTGTTTTACAACGGCAGCAAAGAAACCCAAAAAATAATTATTGTTATCGCCAGTGCTTGGTATGTCCTCTGGGGATATTATCACCACACCAAAGAAAAAACCGTCGATTTAGCAATTGTTATTGAGTATCTACTCTACGGAGTCCTAGGAGGTCTTCTGGTGGTCAGTTTGTTATAATCCTTTTTATGAAAGGTATTATTTTGGCAGGCGGCAGGGCAACACGTCTTCGACCACTAACCTGGGTCATAAGCAAACAACTACTTCCTGTCTACAACAAACCGCTAATTTTTTATCCTATCGAAACCTTAGTCAAAGCTGGTATCAAAGAAATTCTAATAATTGTTTCACCAGAGAATTCAGGTCTTTTCTTAAATCTCTTGGGTAGTGGCGACCAGTTTGGGGTCAAATTTAGTTATGCAGTCCAAAAAGAACCTCGCGGACTTGCTGACGCTTTTATTGTTGGTGAAGATTTTATTGGTAATGATAGTGTTACTATGGCTCTTGGTGACAATATTATTGATGAAGATTTTAGCAAGCAGATTGAACAGTTCAAAACTGGTGGTCAAATTTATGTCAAACAGCTAAATGATATCAATGAAGTTAAACGCTTAGGAGTGGTGGAGCTAGATGCCAATAATCAAGTACTTTCTATAGAAGAAAAGCCAGAAAAACCACGCTCAATGAACGTTTCTGTTGGGCTCTACACATACGATAGTAATGTTGTGGAAATAGCAAAAAATTTAACTCCTTCAGCAAGAGGAGAAATCGAAATTAGTGGTACTATCAGTGTCAACAATACTTACCTAAAAATGGGACAGCTAAAAGCAATTACTTTCGACAGTTACTGGCAAGACGCAGGCACTTTTGACAGTCTTCTAGATGCTGGTAACTTCATGTACAGAAAAGTT
>MFAQ01000020.1:2238-4963 GCA_001776275.1 Candidatus Collierbacteria bacterium RIFOXYD1_FULL_40_9 | reverse complement strand
CGGCTCCAACTTTATCCACTACTGGCTGGAAAAATATCCAGAAGACAAAATTATTAACCTTGACCTGCTAACTTACTCTGGTCACCTAAGCTCACTAGAAACACTAAAAGATAATCCAAGATATAGTTTTACTAAAGGCGATATCTGCAATATTGAGTTGGTTGATAGTCTCATGAATAATGTCGACACAGTTATTCATTTTGCTGCCGAGTCACACGTAGATAGGTCTATTTTAGATCCGCAGGTTTTTGTCCAGACCAATATTATGGGAACTCAAGTTCTCCTCGAGTCAGCCAAAAAACACAACGTAAAAAGATTTCACCATATTAGTACGGATGAGGTTTTTGGTTCTCTAAAATTAGGCGCAAACGATAAATTTTCAGAAGAGACCGCCTACGATCCCAGAAGCCCGTACTCAGCCTCCAAAGCCAGCTCCGACCATTTAGTTAGAGCCTATTTCCATACCTTCAACTTACCAGTTACGATAACAAACTGCAGTAATAACTTTGGACCCTTTCAAGATCCTGAAAAGTTTATTCCACGCATGGTTACCAACTTGCTCACAGGCCAAAAAGTAAAAGTTTATGGTGACGGTCTTTATGTTCGCGACTGGCTTTTTGTAGAGGATCACTGTCGCGCTATCGACTTGGTAGTTCACAAAGGTGAGGTGGGGCAAACTTATTGTGTAGGTGGTCAAACAGAAGATTTGACAAACCTAGATCTAACCAAAAAAATTCTAAAAATCATGAATCTAGACGAAACCAACATCGAGTTTGTCACCGATCGCCCTGGTCATGACAGGCGCTATGCAGTAAATTGGAGTAAAATCAATACCGATCTGGGTTGGTCACCATCAGATAGTGTTGACAACAGACTAAAAGAAACAGTTAACTGGTATAAGGAAAACGAAAACTGGTGGAGACCATTAAAAGAGAAATCAGAATCAATTTATCAAAAATAAAAAAATATGGAACCAAAAAACGTTACTATCGAGTGGTTAAAACAGCAAGAGTACAAAGTACAAAATGTTTACGGTCCACCAACCATAGACGGTGTGATTCTAAAGGAACTAAAGTGTCTCGTAGACGGCAGAGGAGATGTAACTGAGCTATGGAGCAAACCTTGGATTGAATCAGAGGGCTTCTTAATGCCAGAACATTGCTATCAAAGCGCTACTGATTATGGAGTTACAAAATGTTGGCACTTGCACGCCATCCACACAGATCAATTCACGGTTACTAGGGGTAAATTACAAGTTGTTTTGGTAGACATTAGAAAAGATTCACCAACCTTCGGACACGTGAACTCTGTTTTTATGGGCACTCAAAAACCACGACTTTTAAAAATTCCATTCGGGATCATGCATGGCTGGAGAGCTTTAAGCCAGCCAGAAGTAATTGTTGTGAATTTCCAATCCCATCCATATGATGCCGCTGATGAGTTCAAATTCCCTTGGAACTGTGTCTTAGAAAATGTTTGGGAACCAAAAAACGGATAAACTATGAAAGAAAAAGTTTTGGTTATTGGTGGCACTGGTTTGGTCGGCTCACACTTTGTAGAAAAGTCCTACGACTTCAAGATCTTGGCTCCCAGTACTAGCGAGTTAAACCTGCAAAACGAGCAAAGTATTGCCAACTACTTGCAAGAACACAATCCAGACTGGATCATAAACTTCGCAGCCTACACCGATGTCAATGGTGCCGAAAATCAAAGAGGCGATGAGTCAGGGCTTTGCTGGCAAATAAATGTAGACGGCGTTTCTAGTTTGCTAAAAAACTACAAGTCAAATAATTTTATTCAGATTTCCACAGATATGGTTTTTGAAGGCAGCAAAGAAAATCCAGGACCGTACGATGAGAATTCAAAACCACCAGAAAATTATGACAATCTTACGTGGTACGGTTGGAGCAAAAACAGAGGTGAAAAATTAGTCTTAGATAGAGGAGGTACCGTGGTTAGAATTATTTACCCCGTGAGAGCTAATTTTGCCGGCAAACTAGACTATATTAGAGGACCACTATTTAAAATTGCCTCAGGTAAAATGCACCCACTTTTCAGTGACCAACAAATTTCTATTACTTACATAAATGAGCTTACGCAAGCTCTAAAAACAATTATTGCGGGCGATCATCATGGTATTTTCCATGTCAGCTCGGATACTACCAATCCCTTTGACCTCATCTCAAAAGTTTTGTCCGAGATCGGAGAAGATCCCCAACAGCTAAAACCTTCATCGGTAGTTGAATTCCTAAAGACCCAAGGTCCTGCCTACCGATACCCGTTGTACGGTGGTCTAAAGTCCAAGCAAACCGAAGAGATTCTGGATCTTCACTTTTCCACCTGGCAAACAGTTGTCGAAAATCTAGTAGGGGAGGGACTTAAGTTGCCTGTTATAAATTAATCTTGTATCCTTAACTCATGAGTTTCTTTCTCGGTTTATTTCTCTTCTTCGCAAGCTTCACTTTTGTTAGTGCCGACGCCAAGTCCGACTTCGACTATCAATACAGCAAGCACAGAGAAAATTATTTAGAATACACTCTATATAAAAAAGATTATCTAAGCAATCCAACATTAGACAATCAACAAAAAGCCCTCCTTTCTGCCAAGCAGTCGACCAACACCAGGGAGTTAACCAGAGCTAGCTTTGTTGCCTACCTTAGAGAACTAATTTTGTTAAATCAGCTTAGAGGGTTTCCCCTTGCAGACACACTAAATGCCAATCTAC
>MFAQ01000020.1:0-2193 GCA_001776275.1 Candidatus Collierbacteria bacterium RIFOXYD1_FULL_40_9 | reverse complement strand
ACTTAGACAAATTTAACCTAGACTACCAAACAGAATACACAAAACACGAACGCTATCTAAAGGCGGGTATTGTGGGCCACAAGCTTACAAGACTAAAGTACTTTGCTCTAAAACAAGACGAGGTAATCAAAGAGCTAAAAAACAAGATTCCTTCCACTGTTTCAGTAAGAGTCTTTGAAAGATTGGAAACACTCGAAACAGACCTAACCACCATCCACACAAAAATAGATAATCTCTCAAACTATTTGATAACGGAAGAAAGTATGGAAAATACCCAAAATGAAATTTTCTTTTCCTCTAGAGTAGAGTTTTTATCCGAAATTAGGAGCCTGCAACTTACCTGGATGGATAAATTGATAGACTTAGACTTAAACTATGCCAAAATTTGAGATCAATAACCCAGAAGCACTAAAGTTAATAGAGGATATTAAAAGTGGTGTCTTGTTTAAACCATATCTTGAAAAAATCAAAAAATTAAAAACGGTTTTTATTGGCGTTGGTATTTTTCTTTTTTTCTTAATTTTTATTCTTATCGGTAAAAGTCTTTCAAATCGCGCCAAAGATTTTGGCTATATACCACCCAATTTAGAAATTCTAACAGAACCTACAGCACCCACAGTAAACTCTCCATATAACAGTCTAAAGGAAGAGATATTTCTTTTTAGTACCGATCTTCCCGATCCAATAATTCCCGACCTAAATAATACAATTGACCTCAAAGAACAAGCATTTTAACTAAGTTGTGATAACATAATTACATATCAGCAAACAAGCACAAAACTAGGCAATGAAAACCAAAAAAAACATAAAATCTTCAAAGGCAGTTTCACCAATCGAAGAAAACTCCAGTCCTACCTCCAACTATCAAGGTAAAAATCTTACTTTTTCTTATAAGCTCATACTCGTTATCGTTCTTGGAGTCCTAAGTTATATGTTGGCAACTAAATACCGCAATCTAATTGTCGTCGGCACTGTAAACAATATGCCAGTTTCTCGATATGAGCTAAATCGTGTCATGGCCGAAAAGTACGGCAAACAAACATTCGAAGATCTTGTCAACGAGCGCCTTCTTGCACAAGAAATTAAAAAACAAGGCATAGTAATTACGGAAGAAGAAGTAAAAGTAGAGGTCGACAAAATCACCAAAGAATATGGTAGCGAAGAAAACTTCAAAGCTGCACTAGAACAGTATGGACTCACTTTAGAAAAGGCAAAAGAATCAATCAGAAAGAATTTAGGTTTTAAAAAACTAGTCGAAAAAACTTCAAAAATTGAGATAACCGACGAAGCTGTCAAAAAATATTTCGATGACAACAAAACTATCTATGCCGGTAAAAAACTAGATGAGGTCAAAGACTCTATCAAAGATAGTTTGTACCAACAGGAACTCTACCAAAAATCACAAGAGTTGTTCACTGGTGTCAGGCAGTCAGCAAAAGTAAGTAGTTTCCTTTAAAAGAGATAACCATGAGTGATAAACACTCCAAGGCAGAGAAGTCAAAGCAAAAAACCAAAATTAATTGGTTAATTCCAGCAGCCACACTTGGCATGTTTGTACTAATTCTAGCTGCTGCACTGCTACTTAGAAGGCCAAACCAGCCGGGCCAAAACTCAACCCAACCTATTCCTTCAGCTATACTCGAAGCAAATACTATCAAACTACCAGAAGCTTCTTATCGTAGCTCGGTATCAGTAGAGACAACTCTCAAAAATGTTCGTCCCAAAAGGTCGTACTCAGACGAGGCTCTTACTCTAAAAGAGGCTTCTCAGCTTCTTTGGGCGGCTCAGGGCGTCAATGTAGACTGGGGGGACAGGACAACACCGTCAGCAAAATCAACTTATCCCTTATCCGTATATTTAATTGTCAATAATATTGAAGGGTTAAAACCTGGTTTATACCAATATATTCCAGGTGACAGAGAGCCTATTCACGCCCTAAAGCCGCTTACAGAAGGCAACTATCAATCAGCACTGTACAACAGCCTCAACCAGAACTCCATGAAAAATCCTGCCGGCGTTATTTTAATAACCGGTAACATGACTAAAATGGCAACAGCTTATGGCGGGGTGTCCCACGACAAAGAAGTCTATTTGGAGGCCGGTCATGCCGCACAAAACTTATATTTACAGGCAGAGTCTCTTAAATTAGGCTTAGTAGCCTTAAGTAACTTTGACGATAGTATAATCAGAAAT
>MFAQ01000019.1 GCA_001776275.1 Candidatus Collierbacteria bacterium RIFOXYD1_FULL_40_9 | reverse complement strand
AGTATCAAACAGACTAAGTATTTATTTAATTTAACTAAGTTGTTTGCCGCGATAATAAGTAGTGGCGTGATAGTAAACAAAATGTAGCGACTAGTATAGACTTTGGCGACCGCGGCTTGTGATAAAAGTGGAACCAGAGAAAGAAAAAATAATAACAAAAGAGTTTTTTTGTTTTGCTTACCCGTAAAGATAAACATAGAAACAAAAACGGCAGGGGTTAAAAGCAGCCACAGCCAGTTTACGGTAGTTTTTAAATTACCGATCAGAGGCGACAAGGGGTGAGTAAAAACTTCACTGACAGTATAAAGATAATCTAGGTTTCGCTGACCTGCCATATTGGAGTTTGGGCCTAATTTGAGGATAGAACGCATGGCGAGGGAAATGACAAGAATATAGAAAAATCCAAGAAGTAAATTGAGAATTGTTTTTTTATTTTCTGTTTTTATGTCAATAGTGAAGATAGCGACCAAGCCAAGCCAAACAAAATAGAAAATGGCGGGAGACTTGGTTAGTAAGGCAGCACCAAGCGCAAAACCAGTTAGCATGGCAAAATCATGGCTTCTTTTGTCTAAAAAGAGCTTAAAAAAGACCAAGACCCAAACCCCAAACATAGCAAGCATGCTGTCTGCTAAAGCCATGCGATCGAAGAAAACAGTAAAGGGTATAACTGCATATAGTAGGGCGGTTAATAGTGAAACTAAAGTGCTTTGAAAAAACAAGAAACTCAAGACAGAAAGACCAACCATAGTACCAAGACCACAAAGAGCGGACAGGGTTCTGGCTGCAACAAGTGGATCGGAGATTAGCTTAAATATGGGCATAGAGGCCCACATAAACAAGGGTTGCTTGCCATCTGACATGGGGAGAAATCGGAGAGATGCCTCTGAGCGCATTACCTGAGACCAGCGAACATAAATGGCTTCGTCGACAAAGACCGGGACGGAGTAAATATTTGAAAAACGCAAAAAAGCAAAAACAAAGATTATAAAGATTATGGAGATGATAACTTTTAGATTTGTCTTCATATTATTTATTTCTGGATGCCGGATCTGGTCCGGCATGACACGTTTTTTTTGCGGCGTGTCATTTTTGGTCATACTCCCCTCTTATGTCGTTTAATTTAACTCTTAGAATTTGTTTTAGCATATCTATTGATTCTGCTATAAAGTTTTTGCCCTTTTCTGTAGAAGTATCTTCGTCCCTCCAATGAACATCAACTTCCTTAAGATTGTAACCAAGCTTTTCGGCGATAAAAAGAAGTTCGACGTCAAAAGCTGAAACGGTCCAACCTTTGGAACCACTCGGTTTTTTGATTACTTCGAGCATAGGGAAAATCTTTTTGGCAACACCAATTTCCATAGCTTTGAATCCACATTGTGTATCAACCACATCGTGCAGCAAAAAGAGTCCTCTAAAAAATCTAAAACCCCACGAAGTGAGCTGTCTTAATAGGGGAAAGTTCTTGCGCATTTTACCTCTCGAGCCAAATACAACCTGATAATTGTCGTCAAACCATGGTATAAGTTTTTCGACTTCTTTTAGGGGTGTGGACTGGTCCATGTCGGTGAAAAGGATAATGTCGCCAGTGGCGTGCTTGATACCATTCCAAATTCCCGCAGCTTTACCTGCGTGTTTACCTCGCACTAATTTGAAACCTTTATTTTTGTCAACAAATTCTTTTATGATCTTGTCGCCACCATCTGTAGAGCCATCGTCGTTTATGACTACTTCCCAAGGAAAGTGAGCGTCTGACAAGAAACCCTTGATCTGGTTAAGGACACCGCGATTGAGGTTGGCTTTTTCGTTGTAGTTGGTGATTATGACTGATAGCTTCTTTTTCATTGATCTGTTCGTGCTTATTTGAATATCTTCTCCCTGTAATATTTTAACTCATTTATGGAATCAATAATGTCACTTTGGGCTCGGTGAGTGTAGTTTTTTGGATATAAAGGTATTCTTGGATACCAGCGTCTAGTTAGCTCCTTTATAGTATTAACATCGACAATGTGGTGATGTAGATAGTTGTAAATCTCTGGCATCTGCTCTCCTAAAAATTCTCTATCTATATAAACGGAGGATCCGGCTAGCATCGCCGACTGAAATGGGCAATGTTGCTTTAGGAAATTTAGTGTTTTTTGGTAGGCCTTACCAAGGGTAATTTTGGAAGATCTGATTTCTTCGAGCAGACCTGAGTACTCAAAGTGACTTTGGTTCCACATAACCATACCTTCTAAGACTTCTGGAGGTTGATAAATGACCAGATCAGGTCCCATGTGTTTAATGTTTAAGTTGCTGTCAGTGATGACACTAGCTATTTCAACAATCTTACCTCTTTTGACATCCAAATCTGTAAATTCTAAATCAATCCAAAACAGTGGTGCATTGGTAAAAGGGCTCATGGAGTTTTTTTGAGTAAATAAATTTTTAAGTGATTTATTTGCCAAGTCTTAATTACTTTGGCTGGACCAAAAATAGCTATTTGATAAGCAGGGTTTCCTTCGGGCTGGCATTTGTCACCATCTTCACAAATAACAAAAAGCTGATCAGTAACTCCTGCTTCTCCCCTGATCATTTTGGCTTTTTTGTTTTCGAAAAAATAACGATACGACTCGTCGTAATTTTGCTTGGCAATAAGACCAAAGTTGAATGGTTTGCCATCTGACTCCTTGATGATTAAATCGACCGCATTCTCTGTAATTTGCATTTGACGATTTGGTTGTTGCCAGAGCGGAGAAAACTTGGCGTTCAAAAAGGTAAGATAAACAAAAAGACTTAGACTAAGGAATTTGACTATTGCGCTTTTGTGTGTGACTCCTAGGGAGATAATAAGACCTAGTAGGAGAAAAACAGCTGGATAGATAAACCCAAGATAGTGAATATAGACATGTTGTTTGTATACCCCGAGCCCAAGAACAGCAATGGCGATCCAAATAACTGTGAGGTAGGTTGCGGACTTGTTTTTGTTAGCAACAAGCGCAAAGAAAACTAAACAAATAAAAATAATCAGGGGCCAGACACTATCTAGGTCTTGTCTTGCTAGGTAGAGATCGGTATTGATGGTTTCTAAAACTGGTAGGAAGCGATCTGACTTAGCGGGATTTAAATTAATGGTCGTTTGGCGATCGGTGAAGAAACTTTTGAAGGCCTTGAAATTCATTCCCTCATGTTTCAAATCGAAAAGAACTAAGGGGGACATGATAAGTAAAAAAATCAAAAAACCAAGAGCGCTAGAACGCAAGAGCGCAGACTTTTGTAGTTTGTTTTGGGACCTAAGACTTAAGAACCAAAACAACCCGAGAAAAGGGATGAGAAGTAAACATAAATAGTGCATTTGTAAGGCGGCTGCGAGGGAAATAGCTGTAACAACTATCCATTTTGGTTTTTGATTTTGCCACACCTGATAAATTGAGTAGGCACAAATTAATGCAAATAAGGGGGCTGGGTTGGGGTTCCAAGAAGATCGGCTATAAATAATTGCAACCGGTGAAATGGCTAAGAAAAAGGCGGAAACAAATCCGGCAACTTTGCCAAACCAAGCTCTACCTGCAAACCAAGTAAGCAAAACAGTAAGCGTGCCGATTAAGGCGTTGGCTATAGCCGGTCCTACAGGGTTAAGTCCAGATAAGAAAAGTGCTGGTGCTAAAAGATAGTAATAAAGTGGCCCCAAATACATGTTCCCCACACTTGTCTGAGGACCGATAAAAACCAGATTACCTTTGGTGATTAAGTCCCTTACTATGCGGACATCGCGACCTTCGTCGCCCAAGAAAGTTAAGTATTCATCTATTCTGTATAGCCTAAGAACCAATGACAAAAGAGTAACAAAAATTAAAAGGATTGATTCGGTTTTGTTGGCAATAAAAAAAGACTTTAGAACTTCTATAAATGATTTCTTTTTTGAGGTGGTTACTTTTTTTATTTTAGTTTTCGCCATAAAGTAAATAGATCAATAAAACTTTGAATAATAACGTCGAGGTTCGCACCTGTTCCTTCTCCCATTTTGCGCGGGTAATGACTGACACCTACTTGCACAATTTTAAAACCCGCCTTTTGACACTTGATTAAAAATTCACTACTAATAAAAGCACCTCTTTTGCTTTCTAGCTTTTCTATTTTATCTAATACCTTTTTGGAAATAAGTTTAAATCCACAGTCAATATCTTTGACATTTAAACCAAACATAAGCCAGACAATTATTTGCCAAAGTTTGGTATTTAATTTTCTAGTAAAAGAAACTTGCCTTTTTTTGTAAAACCCAATTACCAGATCTGCGTTTGTTTGTTGTTGTTTTTTGGTTAGAGTGGTTATTTCGGAAAAGTCAAATTGCCCGTCAGAGTCTATGAAGGAAATCCAGGGGTATTTGCAAGCATAAAGGCCACTAATAAGAGCTGGACCATAGCCTCTGTTTGGGTTGTGATGAATAACTTTTATGCGTTTGTCTTTTTTGGCAAAGCTATCAGCAATTGAACCAGTTTTGTCTTTTGAGCCGTCGTTTACGACAATAAGCTCCCAAACTGCAAAATTTTTCTTGAGGTTGGTAGTGACATTTTCGATTGTTGACCTTAAATTTGCTTCTTCGTTGTAGGCTGGCAGAAAGACTGAAATCTGATCAATTTGTGACATGATACACACAAGTATATACTAGAGTTAATGAAACTAATTGTTGTTGTGGCTAGTTTGCTACTTGTTACTTTTGTAAGTTGGCTACCTTTTTACCTAAAAATAAATTTGCCTTTTTGGCAAATGAACTTTGGCGAAGGGGCGGTAACACTGTGGAAAAATTACGATGGACCGAACTATTTAATAGTCGCTAAGACTTGGTATGACAAGGCGAGTATATTAAATAATTTTTCTAACCCGCTGCCTGCTGAGTATTACCCAGCGCACTTTCCACTTTATCCAAGTGTAATCTGGTTGTTTGACCTGGTAACTACCGGGACAAACGCTATGCTTTTGGCAACTGTTTTGGGTAGTGTTTTATGTTTTGGGATGTTTTATAAATATATAAACGAATTTAAAATTAGCCTTAATCCACTTTGGCTTAGTATTGTTTTTTTGTTTTTGCCGGCGCGATTCCTGTCACTTAGAATAATCGGCTCACCTGAGCCGTGGTTTATTTTCTTCATTTTGGCTAGTCTTTATTTTTTTCGCAAAGAGAAGTTTTGGTGGGCGGGAATATGGGGGTACTTTGCAATGTTGACCAAGAGCCCGGCAGTGCTGCTTTTGGCTGCTTATGGTGTATATGCTCTTGCTGAGTCAATTAAAAATAAAAAGATTGAGTGGAAATACTACCCAATCTTGATAATGCCACTTGCGATAGTTGATCTATTTTATTTATATAAATTGCGAACGGGTGACTTTTTTGCTTATTTTAACAGTGGCGACAACTTTCATTTATTTTTTCCACCGTTTAGTATCTTTGCACCACAAGGACAAGTATGGGTTGGGAACTTTTGGTTGGAAGACATTATTTGGACCTGGTTAATCTTTGGTCTTGGAGTTTTGGCTCTTAGAAAGAAAGAGCTGAAGATAGAGCAACTGTTTGCAGGGATCTTCTTTATTTCTACTCTGTTTGTGGCTCACCGAGACGTAAGCAGATACATAATACCTGTGGCTCCATTTGTATTGATGGGACTAGATAAATATTTGCAAAAAAAGGAATTTAAGATAATGCTTACCATACTCGCTCTTCCAATATTGCTTTATTCTTGGAACTTTTTACTACATAACACCAGTCCTGTCGCCGACTGGGCGCCATATTTGTAAAAACCTATTTTGCTTTTTTCCAGATAACTTTGTTGTAGACAAACCAGTTGAGGGGGACGGTGATACATGCGACGCCAATGATAAGGAAGAGAGTTCTGTATTGATCGCCAAAGTAGTGAGTGCCAGTGCCAATAACCAAACTTGGCAAGGCAATACCGGAGACTATTGAGCTAACATTGAAGGCGGCGAATCTTTTTAAAAGTCGTTTTCCGAAGGACATTTTTTCGTTTTTGAAAGTCCAAAGATTGTTAAAAGTAAAGTTACTGATAATAGAGAACTCAGCCGCCATAGCGTTTGCCAGAGTGTTTCTGGGCCCCACCTCGGTAATTACTTTGGAGAGTTGTTTGGCAAAAAAATCTAGACCTAATTTGTTGATTATAAATCCGAAAAGACCAATGGAGCCGAACTTGATAAACTTTTTGGTGGTTGGGTCATTTAAACGTAGCAGTATGGCGACTCTGAAAATTTCTTTGGCGGTTTGGGGTTCTATCTTAGACTCACCGGTATCTCTTAAGCCAAACTTCAAAGGGATTTCTTTTACTTTGGCACCGAGTCTAATCATTTTGTACAAGAATTCTAGCTTGTAGCCAAAACTTCTGGTATATAGCTTATCCATTTCCATTTTATCGACAAAACCTTTGACTCGACTGGCTTTAAAACCGGTGGTGGGGTCTGTAATCTTAAAAAAGTTTTTGGTGGGGAAAAACATAATAGTTCTGGCAACAAAACCGCCAACTTCACTAAAAAAAAGTCGCTTAAAGCCCCACCCTTTGGGGTTGCTGCCACCTTTGATCTTGCGCGAACCTAAAATATAGTCCGCCCCATTTTCGATTTCTTTGAGCATAATAGGAATGTCTTTTGGAGGATGTTGGAAGTCACTGTCGAATTCAATAACGACATCTGCGCCAAACTCTTTGATTGCATACTTAAAAGCCTTGACATAAGCAGCACCGATACCTTCCTTTTTGGTTTCTACCATTAGTTTTAGACTCTTATACTTTTTTTGATATTTGCGGATGACATCGGCTGTTCCATCTGGTGAATTGCCATCGGCATAAAAAAGAATCATGTTCCAGTTTTTGATTTTTGGAAAAGTTTTTGTCATCAGATATTCAATCATTCTTGGTGTTTGACCAGCTTCGTTATAGGTGGGGATGACGACCACTGCGGTAGGTTTTAAGGACATGGGCTTATTATAGAACCCATGAACCCAATAACTCAAGAACTCAAGAACTCAAGACAATACAAGTGTGAGGTAAAATATAGTTAATGAAGATAGATATTTTGACTATATTTCCCAAAATGTTTGAGGGAGTTTTTGGTACCTCTATTATCGGCAGAGCTACTGGAACTGGAGTGGTAGATATTAAGGTTCATGATTTGCGGGACTGGAGTAGTGATGCTTATAAAAGTGTTGATGGTAGACCATTTGGGGGTGGGGCTGGAATGGTAATGAGAGTTGACGTGGTAGAGAGAGCAATACAGGACCTAAAAGATCAAAAACTCAAAGAATCAAAAACTCAAACCAAGGTGATACTTTTGGATACTAAAGGGGAAATGTACAACCAAAGAAAAGCCGAGAGTTTGGCCAAAGAGGAACACTTGATATTGATAGCCCCACATTTTGAGGGTATTGATCACAGGGTCCACGAGCATTTGGTAGATGAAGTTATCTGTATTGGACCATTTGTGCTCAGTGGTGGCGAAATACCTGTAATGACTGTTGTAGACAGTGTCGTGCGCCTTTTGCCTGGTGCTCTTGGTAACTCTGAATCGCTTACCGAGGAGTCTTTTAACGATGGTGATACTAGAGAATACCCACAATACACTAGACCGGCGGAGTATAAGGGGTGGAAAGTACCAGAAGTGTTACTTTCTGGGAATCATAGTGAAATTGAAAAGTGGAGGAAAGGGAACTAAATCTTTTTATGATGAGTGTTGCAATTGCCTCTCCTGAATTTTGTCTACATTGTCGATTTCCCTCGCCATACTAACAGCCAGATCAATAGACCCTTCTATATCTCTTAAGTTGTAAAACACTTTACCTTTATGAAATAAATCGTATGCAATATCGACAAGGGTCGAGTCCATATGACTTCTACTACCTATTTTTTCTTTCAATTTCTTTATTCTTCCAGATGAGCAGGCAATTGCACTCCAGAAATCACTTGCATATCTTTCTTCTTGATTTGGATCTGAATGCACTTCTGATC
>MFAQ01000018.1:16431-17069 GCA_001776275.1 Candidatus Collierbacteria bacterium RIFOXYD1_FULL_40_9 | reverse complement strand
TTGACTCTTCTCTGGAGCAAGCAGTCAAAGTTGTTAGCGGTCAGCCCAACCGCGTCATCTTTGGTCTACCAGACTCCTGGATGGAAGAAGATAAAATTCATCCGACCAAAACCAAACTTGTTAGTCGAATTTGCAAGGAACTTGGACTCGAACCTATTGGAGTTGTCACCATCAATCGCGCTGTAGCCCACTACCTCAAAAAAAGAGATGGAGTTCCTCCCACTGCCATTCTTTTAGAGCTCTACACCACCAAAATTTCCCTCTCCTACATCTATCTTGGTGAAGTAAAGACCACCGAAGAAGTTGCCAAGTCCGGTGATATCGGCTCCGACGTCGAAGAGGGTTTAACCCGCATGGATCTACCAAACTACCCAGCCCGTTTTATTCTGACGAACGGCTCTGACCTTACCGACGAGTCACAACAAGTTACCGCCCACCCCTGGCAGGACAGACTCCCCTTCAAACACTTACCCAAAGTAGAACCACTGCCTGTCGACTTTAGCATCAAAGCAATCGCCCTTATTGGTGGTACTGAAGCCGTCAAATTTATGGGTCTTCCCATCAAAGAAGAAAATGAACCCGAACCAGAAAGTGTTTCATCTCTGCAAGGTAAAGCAAATGAACAAAACGATTCTTCT
>MFAQ01000018.1:15652-16409 GCA_001776275.1 Candidatus Collierbacteria bacterium RIFOXYD1_FULL_40_9 | reverse complement strand
AGGGGACACCCCCAACATGCAAGAGCATGGCTTTTTCTACGAGGAGATCAATGCCCCAGAACTATCGTCATCAGTAAGTGATGATTTTGTTCCCAGTGAAACCACAGAAGAAGTTTCCGACTCACCTGAAATCCAAGATCAAAGACCTGACATCTCTGATACAGAAGATCGCATCGAAATCATCACCCCCGCTTTAAATCAACCATCAAAAATCAATTTTAATTTTCCTAAATTTTCCAAGTTACCCAAAATAACGCTTCCAAAAATTAAACTTGGTTTTGGTCCTATCATCCTAATACCACTCTTGCTTGTTGCCGGTATTATTAGTTATTTTTATTTTGGCAAAGCCATTATCTCTCTCTACTTCAACCCTCAAAGTTTCAACCAAGCTCTCGCTGTTTTTGTTTCCGATACTGCCAACAAGGACAAGCCGACACTAGTCGCCACCACTCAAAAAGTTTCCGGGGCCACCAAAGAGACCACCGCTACCACTGGCACCGCAACTGTTGGTGACAAAGCCAAAGGTGTTGTTACTATAGCCAACAAAACAGTTGCTCCTCTTGTCGTTAAAAAAGGTACTATCCTTACAACAGACAACGGCAAATACTCCTTTAGTGTCGACGAAGAAGTCACGGTTGCGTCTGCCAGTTCCGGCCTTTTGGATGTTATCTCTGGTAAAGCCACCGGCGTTACTGTTACCGCTACCAAAATCGGTCCAGAATACAACCTTTCTCAAGACAATACCTTAACAGTTGAT
>MFAQ01000018.1:5314-15597 GCA_001776275.1 Candidatus Collierbacteria bacterium RIFOXYD1_FULL_40_9 | reverse complement strand
ACCGAAAAAATCAAACAAATAACCGACAGTCAGGTGACTGCTACCACGCCAGGAAAAAAAACAATTCCCCTGACTGATCTTCAAATTACCAAAAAAACATTCGATAAAAATATCGGCGAAGAATCTACTACTTTAAACTTGGACCTAGAAGGAACGCTAGACACTTTCGTTTATACCGAACAAGACCTTTTTTCACTAGTTGATGTAGAACTCAAAAACAAACTGCCTTCTGGGAGCACTTTAAAACCAAACTCCACCACCATCAAAGTCGAGTCCCTCCAGAAAAAAGAAGGGGAATATCAAGCTAATATCACTGTTACCGCCTCACTTTTTCCCGTTTTCGATGAAGAAAAACTTAAACAAGTTGTCAAAGGTAAATCCAAAGACAAAATCAGGCCTTTCCTTGATCCCATCAAAGGTTTTACCGGTGCTGATATAAAAATCACCCCACCCATTCCCTTGCTTACCAACTACTTACCCCTAAGAAATATCGAGTTCGAATTAATTGCCAATTGATATGTACAAGTATCAAAAGGCAACCGCCCAAAACCCTCACCCCGGGCGCAAAATTCCTCTTTATCTAAAAACAATACCGACTTTTATTTCGGCCATTGGTCTTGCTATCCTAGGTGGTGTTGGTTACCCAGTCATAAGTTATCAGCTAAAAGACTTAAAAATTTTTGACTTTTCCGATAAAGGCTTGCTCTCACCCGTCTATTACCAGTCCGAGGCGCAAGAAAATCAAGAACCAATACTAGTCACCGGCCTAGACTATACCAAGGCCAGTAACTGGTTCCCAGGCAGTCTCCAAAATGAGTTGTTTACCAAGCCAGAGCCAGAAGAAATTCCTCTCAATATTCCTGACTTTTACGAGTTTTCCATACCCTCGCTTGGAATTGTCGATGCTACCGTTAGTTTAAAAGACGAGGACTTAGCCAAGCACCTCGTCCAATACCCCCAGACCGCTCTACCAGGTCAGTACGGCTCCCCAGTGGTCTTTGGCCACTCTACTATCCCCAGTTTTTTTAACCCGGAAAAATACACCACTATTTTTAGCAATCTTCCCAAGGTCAAAGTTGGCTCAGATATTTTTACCAAGTTCAATGGTGAGGAGTACACCTATCGCATCAGCAAAATCTACGAGGTCAAACCCAACGAGCTTTGGGTTCTAAAGCAAAACTACTCCGATAAGACCATCAAAGTCATCACTTGTGTGCCTCCAGGCACCACCCTCCGCCGCCTTGTGGTCGAAGGCACCCTCATCAACGACTAGCTTCAACCTCCGTCATTCCGGGCTTGACCCGGAATCCAGGAAATTAGTTAGATACCCTCCAATAAGTACCAATTTGTCATTCCGGGCTTGACCCGGAATCCAGACACGCCCTGTCATGCCGGACCTGATCCGGCATCCAGTGCTTTCCATCATTGTGTCCCCAGCCTTTAGCCCTCGACCTGATCGGGGGAGGTAGCGCGGCAACCCAGATCCTCACCCAGCCTCAAAACTATCCCATAACTTGACTTTCCGAGGCTAACATGCTATAGTCCACCTCAGATAGTTTGTGCCTGTACGATAAAAATGTCTCTGGAGGAGATCATGACAATAGTTAGTTCAAAAATAGTTGAGCCTGCAATTCTTAAACTATTCCATTTCTTAGAGTTGGCTGTTGAGGTCAGCACCAAAATCGACGAAATAGTCTCAAGAGATTACAGAACCGAAGCATCTTCGGTGGAGATCCAATTTTGTCGCATCACAAGCCTTCATCGGGCTGGGTATGGAAATCCAATGCTGATACTTGTTTTGCAATATAACGAGGAGGGAACTGAGATTTGTCGCTGCAGCCTCTGGGTTTACAAAAAGGGCGACAATTTCCTCCTGGAAAGCAAGGATGAGGGTAATTCCACCCTCGAACAGGTTACCAGCAAGGTGGTGGGTCACATCACTCGTTGGTTAAAAGCAATATAATAGTAGTATTCAAAACAAAGCGCCCGCACAAAGCGGGCGCTTTTCTTTGCCAAAAACCCTGTCATTCCGGGCTTGACCCGGAATCCAGTTACAAATTTTCCGACAGATCCTCCCAATCTGGATTCATTTTTTCAATTAATTCCAGTTTCCACTTTCTTTCCCAGTTCTTCAATTGTTTCTCTCTGGCGATGGCGTCGTTTATCGATTCATATTCTTCAAAATAAACTAAACTATGGACTTCATATCTTTTGGTAAATCCGTCAACAATATCTGCTTTGTGAATTGAAACCCTATTTTGTAAGTTACCACTTACTCCAACATAGATAGCCCCATTTCTTCTATTTGCCAAAATATAAACAAAATACTTTTTTATAAAGTCATTTTAATATTTCTGGATTCCGGGTCAAGCCCGGAATGACAAGCAAGAATTAAAATTCCTATTCAGTGCATGTATCACAATAATCGCTGTAAAATAAACCCATGAAATACCTCTGTCTCGATCTTGGTACCGCCCATACAGGTCTTGCCCTTTCAGAAGAGGGAATACTAGCCACACCCCTCGCCACCATCTTCGAAAAAGACCTAGACTCATTAGTTGGCAAACTCACTCCTTACCTGGCTCGCACCAACCCAGACTGCCTCGTCATCGGCACCCCCAGCCACGGACTTCTCGTCGACTACGGCAAGCTCCTTGAGCAAAAAATCAAAAATATTTACAGTGGGCAAATTATTTTCTACAACGAAGATCTAAGTAGCAAAAAAGCCCAATCTACACTAGACAGATCAAAAAAATCCCACAAACAAAAAAAACAGCAGCAGCACCAAACCGCTGCAGCCCACATCCTTCAAGATTATCTGGATGGTCTTTAATCAAAAAAATAAAACCCTCCACTGTGACAGGCGAAAGGTTTTATTGATTGTTTGTTTCGCCGATTCGTATTGTAGGTCTGGTCTTGACCTTTAGTACTGTCGCTACAAATAGCTTGTCACGGCTATTTCTAAAATCGTGTGTTGCTTTTCCTCAATCAAGGAGTCTCCCTTTAGGTGCAACACCTAGTGGCCGATCTCACACTGGAGATGCCGTTACCGAAACTCTGCGAAGAAAACTTTTTAAAACGTACAAAATGTGCAAACGAACTGTTTTCTTCTTAAGGGCCTAAATTAAATCTACCTAATATTTTGCCAAATTGCAATAAGCCAGTTACAATAACCCTATGTTCAAAAACATCATTGCTCCTGTCCAAGCTTGGCTGCTTTCCAGAGGTACTTGTGTCGGTTGCGGTACTAGTTTGTCAGAAGGCAAAAAAGCCGCCTCACCAAAAGTAACTGACAAAGATCAGGTTACTTGCAAATGTGGTCGCATTTTTATCTACGACAGCAAATCCAACACCTATCGCCGCGCCTTACTCAGCGAAGTCTAAATAGATATGCTTAGTCGTTTACTTTATGTACTATTGTCTCTTGTTGTCGGCTTTTTTGCTTGGTTTCTGTTTGCTACTCAGCCCGTCACTCCTCAAATAAACAATCAAAAAACATTTGAAATTAGTGCCGGCGCCTCACTCAACCAAATCATAAATAACTTAAGTGCCCAAAAACTAGTAAGATCCAGAACTGCTTTCAAAATTACGGTTATAAGGCTTGGTTTTCAAAACAAACTTCAAGCAGGACTCTTTCAGTTAAGCCCCAGTATGGATGCCACAGAAATTGCCAAGGCTCTCACTAAAGCTCAGACTAAACAGGTCAGAGTCACCATACCAGAAGGCTTGCGCTCCCAAGAAATAAACCAAATTTTAAGCAAATCATTTGCTAGCGTCGAAGGAGCAAAATTTAACACCTCAGAGTTCACAACTCTCACAAAAGACTTAGAAGGCAAACTCTTTCCCGATACTTACGACTTCGAAATCAAAGCCACTACCCAAGATGTTATAAACAAACTCACCGATCAGTACCATACTGTAATCAAAAATTTAAAAATCACTCCAGAAAAAGAAAAACACATTTTAGTTGTCGCCTCTCTACTAGAGAGAGAAGCAGCAAATAGTAGCGAAATGCCTCAAATCGCAGGCGTCATCGAAAAGCGCCTAGCTAACTCCTGGTCCCTCCAAATCGACGCCACCGTTCAATATGCCCTTTCTTCTAAATTTTGTAAAAAACTTGACTGCGAGTGGTGGAAACCAGGTTTAACATTAGCTGATTTGAGTATCGACTCACCCTACAACACCTACAAGAATCAAGGTCTTCCTCCAGCTCCCATTTCCAACCCCGGCAAAAGTGCTCTTGCGGCAGCAGTAAACCCCACCTCTTCTTCTGCTTGGTTCTACCTCCACGACCCCAAAGGCCAAATTTATTTCGCCGACTCCATAGAGCAACACAACAAAAACGTCTGCCTCTATCTCAAAAAAGACTGTAATTAGCCACAAAAAAACCAGTCTCATCGACTGGTTCCAGTTTTATTTCGAACTTCAGCATTATATTCCTTGTCAAAGACACCTTTTAGCGAGTACATGTAGTAGTCACTCCAGCCCAGAAAAAACTTGGCAGTAAGGTAAACAGAGGCCGACACACCAAGGTGTTTCGAGTTATATTGCGCCATAAAAGTCTCTCCAGTGACGATAAACCCAAGCGCCACCAACACTCCAACCTTCAACGACAACAATATTTCATTTTCAAGACCAAGGCTCAGATACACAAAAAATGCCACCAGAGACAAAAGCATTCCAAGTACAAAAACCCGGCGCAGACAAGTCAAAATCATTGGCAAAACATACAGATTTCTCGGTGTTTTCATTCACGCTCCTATTGTTTAAAGATCAAAATACCAAAATCCAAATAGCCCTGCAATTATACACCAAACTCCCTGTTGACACCCTGAGACTGCTCAGGCTATACTAGTAGCACTGCTTTTAACTTGGCTGGGTTATGCGCCAGTCAGGTTTTTGTATGTTGTCCATTGTTATTTATCCCTGCCAAAACCAAAAAAAAGGATGATCAAAAAAATCAATCGCGAAAACTGGGGGAACACCACTTCCAGATTAATAGAGCCAAATCTAGCTCAAATTCAAATAGACTCCTACAAACAATTTTTAGAAGAAGGAATCAAAGAAAGCCTTCTCGAACTAAACCCAATCAGAGACTTCACAGGCAAAATTTTTGAGTTCGAATTTCTAAGTAATCGCATTGGTTTACCAAAAATCACCCCCAAACAAGCTATCGAAAAAGGTGTCACCTTCGAAGCCCCCCTCTGGGCCACCGTCAAACTAACCAATCTCCAAACCAAACAATCCCAACAACAAGAAATCTTTTTAGGCGACGTTCCTGTCATGACCAGTATTGGAACCTTCATCATCAACGGTGTTGAGCGTGTTGTCGTAAACCAGTTGGTTCGCTCACCAGGTGCCTACTTCACCAAAGAAATTGACCCACACTCCGGCCGCGTCATACACTCTGCTGAGGTTCGCCCCATGCGTGGTTCTTGGCTCGAGTTTATTGTTTCCCGAAATGATCACATTTCCGTTCGTATCGACCGCCACCGTAAGGTAACCGCCACCACTCTTATTCGTGCCTTAGGTTACTCCACAAATGATGACATTTTGGCTCTATTTAATGACGTCGATACTGACAAAGACCACAAATATATTGCCTCCACCCTCTTAAAAGATTCCACTACTAGTACTGAAGAAGCTCTTTTGGAGTTCTACCAAAAAGTTCGCCCAGGTGAGCCAGCTGTTTTGGAAAACGCTAAAGCTCTCCTTCATCAAATGTTTTTTGACGCTAGACGCTACAACCTAGGTTTAGTCGGTCGCTACAAAATGAACCGCAAACTAGGCAACACCGATACTCCAGTTGATAAACAGCACACCATGTTAAGCAACGAAGACTTCGTAGGTGTTGTTCGCTACCTCATTAGTCTTCAAAATGGACACGGAAAAACCGACGACATCGATCACTTGGCCAACCGTCGCTTGCGCTGTGTCGGCGAGCTTGTCAACCAAACTTCTTTCAAGGCAGGGCTTTTAAGATTAGAGCGCTCCATCAAGGAAAAAATGTCTTTAGCTAAGCCAGACGATCTTCCTACCCCCGCCGCTTTCGTTAACCCCCGACCAATAATTTCATCCATCACCGAGTTCTTCAGAAGAAACAGACTAAGCTCCATCCTCGACCAAGTCAATCCAATTTCTGAAATTGATAACCTTCGCCGTGTTTCCGTTATGGGACCAGGTGGTATCACCAGAGAAAGAGCTAGCTTCTCCATGCGTGACATTCACTCTTCTCAATACTCTCGTATCTGTCCAGTAAGATCCCCCGAAGGTCCAAACATCGGTTTGGTAACTTACTTAGCCCTCTACACCAGAGTCAACGAATTTGGCTTTCTAGAGTCTCCATATCACAAAGTCGAAAAAGTTACCAAAGCAGGTAAAACTACCTACCAAGTCAACCCCAAAGTAGTTTACTTAGCAGCAGACGATGAAGAAGAGTCATACATCACCCACTCCGAAATAGAACGCGCAGGGGACACCATCTTGCAACAATGGGTTCCAGTTCGCTACCAGGGCAAATTCATCGAAGCTGACATCGATAAAGTCCAATACATCGACGTTATACCTCGCCAAGCACTAGGCACATCTGCTGCCCTCATTCCTTTTGTTCAACAAGACGAGGGTACTCGTGCTCTCATGGGTACTCACCACCTTACACAGGCACTACCGCTAGTCAAACCAGCCGCTCCTATTGTTGGTACCGGTATGGAAGGCGTTGCCGCTCAAGCTATGGGTTGGGTTGTCAAAGCTGATTTCGACGGTGAAGTTATCGCTATGGATGGCAATCACATCACTATTAAAATTGGAAAAGCCGACGTTGCCAAAGCCGCCACTCTTGTCTCACCTTACGACTACGGTTTTGTCGAAGTAAACAAAGACCTTATCACCTACAATCTCAGAAAATATCACAATTCATCTCAAGACACTTGCTACAACCAAACTCCGCTTGTTAATGTTGGTGACAAAGTCAAGAAGGGGGACCTTATCATCAACGGTCCTTCCGCTCAAAACGGAGAGTTAGCTCTAGGTCAAAACCTTCTCATTGCTTACGCTGCTTTCGAAGGTTTGGGTTACGAAGATGCTATCGTTGTTTCTGATCGTGTCGTCCGCGAAGACCTTTTGTCCTCTATTCACATTCACGAGCACACTTGTGATGTTATGAACACCAAACTTGGTGACGAAGAACTAACTCGCGATATTCCCAACGTCTCGGAAATCGATCTTCGCAATTTAGGTACTGACGGCGTCGTTGCTATCGGTTCTGTGGTTGGTCCAAACGACATTTTGGTCGGTAAAATTGCCCCCAAAGGCGAAACCGAACTTACCGCCGAAGAAAGATTATTGCGCGCCATCTTTGGTGAAAAAGCCAGAGAAGTTCGTGACACTTCCCTTCGCCTTCCTCATGGAGACCAAGGAGTTGTTGTTTCGGTGAGAATCTTAAACAGAGAAGACGGTGACGAGTTAGACGCTGGTGTCATCAAACAAATCAAAGTCAAGGTGGCGCAACTTCGTAAAATTACTGTCGGTGATAAAGTTGCTGGCCGTCACGGTAACAAAGGTGTTATCAGTAAAATTGTTTCCGAAGCTGACATGCCTCACTTGGCCGATGGTACACCTGTAGACATTATTATTTCTCCACTCTCAGTTCTCGCTCGTATGAACTTAGGTCAACTCCTCGAGGCGCAACTTGCTTTCGCAGGACAGGCTCTAGGCAAAACCTATGCTCTTCCGGTCTTCGAGAAAGTTACCGAAGAGAAAATGGAAAGAGAGTTAAGAGAAGCTGGCTTGCCCGTTTCTGGTAAATCTCAGCTCTACGATGGCCGAACAGGAGAGGCTTTTGCCCAAGAATGTGCTGTTGGTGTTGGCTACATCATTAAGCTCAACCACATGGTCGAGGACAAGACTCACGCTCGCTCCATTGGACCTTACAGTTTAGTCACTCAACAACCTCTTGGTGGTAAAGCTCAAATGGGTGGACAGCGCTTGGGAGAAATGGAAGTTTGGGCTCTAGAAGCACACAAGGCCGCCTACTCTCTCCAAGAAATGCTTACTCTAAAGTCAGACGACGTTGTTGGTCGCGCCAAGGCTTTTGAGGCTATTGTCAAAGGGGAAAACATCCCCATGTCTTCAATCCCTGAGTCCTTCAAGGTTTTGGTCAAAGAACTCAACTCCCTAGGTTTGGCAGTTGTTCCAACCGGCTCAGTCGTCACCGCGCCAGAAGATATGACGGCAATCAAGCCAGATGTCGCCGCAGAGTTGGCCGAAGCAACTAGTATTTCAGATGAGCTCAAGGAGACAGACTTCGACGAGGAAGACAACCCAGAAGCAGACCTTGCCGACGAAATTACCGAAGAGTCAGCCGAAGCAGGTGATCTCAATCCGGACTTAGAAAATCAGTAATTAAAACAGAAAACAAACCAAAAAAACTAAAAATGAATAACATTATCGACTTTACCGGTTTGCAGATTAGACTAGCCAGTCCAGAAGACATCAAAAAATGGTCTTTCGGTCAAGTCACCAAACCAGAAACAATTAACTATAGAACTCAAAAACCAGAAAAAGATGGCCTTTTCTGTGAGCGTATTTTTGGTCCAGTCAAAGACTGGGAATGTTACTGTGGTAAGTACAAAAGAGTCCGCTTCAAAGGTATTGTTTGTGACAAATGTGGCGTCGAAGTTACCCTAAGTCGTGTTCGTCGCGAGCGCATGGGTCACATTGACCTCTCTGCTCCGGTCGCCCATGTTTGGTTTTTCAAAGGAGCTCCAAGCAAACTCTCACTGCTATTAGATATTTCTCCCAAAGCTTTAACTTCAGTAATTTACTTTAGTAAGTACTTGGTTATGAGTGTCGATGAGGACAAAAGAACAGAGGCTCTCGAAGGTATCAAAACCAAAACCGAAGAAAAACTAAACGAAGTCAGAACTAGCTACGACAACCAAATCGAAGATCTAAAAAACAAAGGTGAAAAAGAAGTCAAAGACTTAAAGAAAAAAATCAAAGTCAAAGATGAGTTAGAACTCAAGTCAGAAAAGCTAAAACAAGACTACAAACAAAAAATAGCTAACCTGCGAGAACAAATGGTTGTCGAAATTGCCTACACCGAAGAAATCTTTGGCAAGCTCGCTTCCTTAGTTGAAAGAATCGATACTAACTCTTTGGTTTCCGACTCCGAATACGCCAAATTAGCCGAGTACGACCTCGTCGACTGGTTGTCTGCTGGTATGGGTTCCGAAAGTTTACTAGAAGCCCTCAGAAAAATAGATCTAGAGGCCCTAGGTGCCAAACTCAAAGAAGACATGAACAGTGCCTCCGAAGCCAAAAGGCTCAGAGCTGTTAAAAGACTCCAAGTTGTTCGCGGTTTACTAGATTCCAAAATCAAACCAGAATGGATGATCATGCAAACTTTGCCAGTCATCCCCCCAGATTTGCGTCCTATGGTCCAGCTATCTGGTGGTCGCTTTGCTGCGTCTGACTTAAACGATCTTTATCGCCGTGTCATCAACAGAAACAATCGTCTCAAACATCTAATTGATTTAGGTGCTCCAGAAATTATTTTAAGAAACGAAAAACGCATGTTGCAAGAAGCAGTTGACTCTCTTATCGACTCTTCCCAAGCCCGCTCTTCTCGTCGTTCCAGAACCGGTAAAACTTTAAAATCTCTCTCTGATATGCTTCGTGGTAAACAAGGTCGCTTCCGCCAAAATCTACTCGGTAAGCGTGTTGACTACTCCGGTCGCTCTGTTATAGTCGTCGGACCTGAGTTAAAACTCAACCAATGCGGTTTACCAAAAGATATGGCCCTGGAAATGTTTAAGCCCTTTGTTTTACACGAGCTTATCAAGCAAGATTTAGCCCCAAACGTCAAAGCCGCCAAAGCCCTTATCGAAAAGAGACAACCAGAAGTCTTCGATATTCTAGAAAACATTACCAAAAAGCACCCCGTTCTTCTAAACCGTGCTCCCACACTCCACAAACTTTCTATCCAAGCTTTCTGGCCAGTCCTAGTCGACGGCTCTGCAATCCGGCTGCACCCTGTTGTCTGTGGAGGTTTCAACGCTGACTTCGACGGTGACCAAATGGCAGTTCACGTCCCATTAACCAAAAAAGCTGTCCAAGAAGCCAAAAAGTTCATGTTGCCTCAAAACAACTTGGTCAAGCCATCTGCTGGTAATCCTGTTTCTATTCCAGATTCCAAAGAAATGGCTATTGGTGTCTACTACCTCACCTCAGTCGACGAGAAGCTTGCCAAATACGCACACCCCTTCGGATCAGAACAACAGGCT
>MFAQ01000018.1:0-5302 GCA_001776275.1 Candidatus Collierbacteria bacterium RIFOXYD1_FULL_40_9 | reverse complement strand
CAAAATGGTATCGTTTCCGAGCGTCAGTTGGTTATGGTTCGTCGCAACCCAAGCTCGCTAGAGCTAACCGAAACCACAGTCGGAAGAATTATTTTTAACCAAATGCTACCAACAGAGTGGGAATTCATCAACCACAATCTTCCCAGAAAAGAAATTTCTGCCCTCTTCCACAGAGCAATACGAAACTTAAGCGTCAAGCAAGTTGTTAAATTAGTCGACGGTGTTAAAAACATTGGTTTTGCTTACGCTACTACTTCAGGTCTATCCTTTGCCGTCTCCGATAACGAACTTTATGCTGACAAAGATAATTTCATCGAAGAAGGAAACAAAAAAGCCAAAGAAATCGAAAGTAGTTACAACTTGGGGTTAATAACAAACGAAGAGAGAAAACGCGAAACCATCAAAATGTGGATGGAAACAGCCGATGAGCTCGCCGAGCTTACTTGGCAAACTTTTTCCGCCGACAACCCAATTCGTTTAATCATCGACACCGGTATGGGTCGTATAACCAAAAACACCATCAAACAGCTTTCCGCTATGCGTGGTATCAACACAGATCCTCTTGGTAATCTAGTAGAACTCCCAACCAAAGGAAACTTCAGAGAAGGTCTCTCGGTTTTTGAATACGTTTCTTCTGTCAGAGGTTCTCGAAAAGGTTTAACCGACACCGCTCTTCGTACTGCAGACGCGGGCTACCTTACTCGTCGCCTTGTCGATGTCAGTCACGACGCCATCATCAGAGCTGAGGATTGTGGTACCGACGAATTTATCACTATTTCTTCCGACGGAGATCGTGGAAAAGTTTTCGAAAAGAGAATTACTTATCGCACCGCTGCCAAAAAAGTTACTTCACCACAAACTCACAAGGTTTTGGTAAACGCAGACGAAACTATTACCGAAGAAATTGCCGCCGCCATTGTCAAAGATGGTGTCAAAGAAGTCGAAGTCAGATCTCCGCTTACCTGTAAACTTCGCTTTGGACTTTGTGCTAAGTGTTACGGAACCAATCTGGCTAACAACTTACCAGCCACAATCGGTGATCCAGCCGGTGTTATCGCTGCCCAGTCTATTGGTGAGCCAGGTACTCAGCTAACCATGCGTACCAAGCACTCTGGAGGTGTCGCCGGTGTCGACGTTACTCAAGGTCTACCTCGCGTTACTGAGTTGTTTGAAGTTAGACAGCCAAAACTAGTTGCCCCAATCGCCGAAGTTTCTGGCAAGGTCAAAGTTGTCGAAACCGACAATGGTAACTTGGTTACTATTACCCCAGGTGGCAAAAAAGAAGATCGCAAAGAATATCTCATTCCTCTTGCTATGCCTCTCAAGGTCGAAGATGGTGATCTAGTTTCTATTGGCACTCAATTAGCCGCCGGTGGAGTCGACATCAAAATGCTTCTTAAAATCAAAGGTTTGCGTGCCGCCCAAAATTACCTCATTGGTGAAATTCAAAATATCTACGAGTCCCAAGGTATTGGTATTCACGACAAGCACTTCGAAGTTATTACTCGCAAAATGTGTGACTATGTTCGTGTCGACACTCTAGGTGACACTAGCCTTGTAGCAGGGGACGTTATCAGTCGGGGAGCTTATGAAATGGTCAATGAGGCAGTTATTGCCCAAGGTGGTGAGCCTGCAACAGCTACAAACCTTATTCTTGGTACCATCCGCGCCGCTCTTCACACCGATAGTTGGTTATCTGCCGCGTCCTTCCAAGACACTACTAGCGTCTTAACCGACGCTGCCGTAGCAGGAAAGATCGACCACCTTGTAGGTATGAAAGAAAATGTTATTATTGGTCGTTTGGTACCCACCAGTCCTTCACGGGCAAGAATCGAAAATATCTGATAAAATACCAAAAGCAAATTATGCCTACAACTAATCAACTAATCAAAAAAGGACGCGTCTCAAACACTACCAAAGTCAAAACTACTGCACTTCGTCGTAGTTTTAACTCGGTCAAGCGTCGCATGGTCAGTACTGTCAGTCCACAAAAGGCCGGCGTCTGTATCCAAGTCAAAACCATGACTCCCAAGAAGCCAAACTCAGCTCTTCGTAAAGTAGCCAGAGTCAGGTTGAGTAACAAACAAGAAGTTACCGCCTACATCATGGGTGAAGGCCACAACTTGGCCGAACACAGTATCGTTCTCATCAGAGGTGGTCGTGTCCGAGATCTACCAGGTGTTAAATATCATATAGTCAGAGGCAAGCTCGACACTGGTGGTATCGAAAAGCGCCGCACTAGTAGAAGTAAGTATGGCTCAAAGCGCCCATCGGCCAAAAAGTAATAAATAAATCTGTCATTCCGGGCTTGACCCGGAATCCAGAAAACAACAATAAAACATGAGATCAAAAAAAACACCCGCCAAAAAAATTCAAGTTGACACTGTTTATAGTAGTGAACTCGTCGCCAAACTCATCAACGGTTGTATGTTGGATGGCAAAAAGTCTGTCGCTGCCAAACAAGTCTACAACGCTATCGGCATTATTGCCGAAAAGTCAGGCAAAGATGGTCTAGAGTATCTAAACGAATCCCTAGAAAACATTAAGCCAACTATCGAGGTCCGCTCTCGTCGTGTTGGAGGAGCTTCTTACCAAGTTCCAACCCCAATTAGACCAGAACGCCGAAACTCCCTCGCTATTCGCTGGCTTCTAAACGCTGCCAAAGCACGTGGTGCCAACCCCAACCGTACCTTAGCCGAAAAAATCGCCGCTGAAGTCCTCGAGGCTCACGAAAATGCTGGTAACGCAATCAAAAAGAAACTAGATACTCACAAAATGGCCGAGGCCAACAAAGCCTTCTCCCATTTTAGATGGTAACAAACCGTCATTGCGCGATTCGGTACTCCGAACCAAAGCAATCCAGAAGGCACTTCTGTCATTCCGGGCACCGACCCGGAATCCAGAAACAGCAAAAAATCCCTCCAACACGGGATTTTTTGGACCCAGTAGTATAATAGACAAAAATCTCACTCATAGGAGTCCACTTTGAAAACAGATCAGCCAGTCTACTTTTTTATCGCCTTTACCAAGGTGCAGTTGCACCAAACCGGCCAACTTCTTATAAAACTCAAAGAGCTCGCCATAGGTTGCCATATCGAGGCCACAACTTCGAGTGCTGACCCTTACTACGTAACATATATTGTCACTTCGACCAAACCAATTGAACAAAAAACTTTATCAGAACAGTTTGGCAAGCATGTCAACATTCTCAGAATTTTTAGCTCTGCCACAAACTCACCAACTTACTTCTACACAGCTCATATCATCCACAACCCAAACCAACACCAAAGTTTGCGAGGTGATGTGGTCAGATTACAAAACTCAATCAAAACCCTGGTATTGCTTACCTCACCATTCCACACACATGCTTTTACTCCTAACCAGTCATCGATTTTGATCGAGTCATACGAACCAATTCGCGACCTAGATGTAAAGAATCTAAACAATGCACTTCAGAAACTCCCGTTTAAAGGTTTTCTGTCTACCCGGGTAGAAGAGTAAACATGCCCAATCACCACTATCTCATTTACTTTAGGTGTGGTAATAGTCACTCATTAAGTTATCTCACCAAAAGTGCCGAAACCAATTTCAGTGGTAGCAAAATAACCACTTTTGATACTCTTCCTGGTGGGATTAATGAGCTCCTCATTTCAAGAGACATGCCTATTGGCCAAGAAGAGATCCGCGCTTTTGAATCTCTTTTTGGTGGATATATAGGCCAGATTATTTATTCTCGCCAAATTTCTCAGCACAGTTTATCCATAGTAGCCAATCTAAAGTTTAGTTTCTGGGAAATTCTTACTTTCAAAAAGTTCTTCTACCTCAAAAATCTAAGAAAACTGTTACCATCAGATCCTGAAATCTCTCACTTTATCGCAACAGGTAACTTTGTGCTTATCTTTTTCCAGTCAAAACACCCAATTGAACCCCAGGAGGTCATTTTCTTTAAGTCGATTGTTAGCGAGGCAAGTTCCGCCTGTCTCACAACTATTATCTAAAAAGGAGAAATTATGTTCCAAAAAAATCAGCTTAGGTCAGGAAGTTAGTCAGTGTTAACAGTATTGAGGTTGGTTTTGTTGAACCAATGCCAGAATAGTCACGACCCTAAAATTACCCGCCTCTCTGGCGGGTTTTATTATTAACAGTTCTCCTGTCTTGTCATTCCGGACGTAGCCTTCAGCCCCGGACTTGATCCGGGGGAAGCGTGACCCGGAATTCAGGATCCCAAATTGGTCAGAGCAAAACACACCAGCACAGTTATAGGACAAATATGGTAAAATATACGCAAAGTACTCTCAAAACTAAGAAAGGGAAAACATGGATATTGGTTTCTTAATAAATTTGTCTCTGTGGTCTTTTTTCTCCAGTCTTGTCTCAGGTGCGGTCCTCACTGAGGTTTTTAATATTGTCTATCTTCGGATGGTTGAGGATTACAAGAACAATAACCCAGCACCACACTATCCCGAAGAAGTTAAAAGAACTCTCGCAAAAGAGCATCCTTTTGTTTCCTGGGCTTACCACTTGACCTTTTTTCAGGCTTTGGGTGGTTTGTTTGTAATTATTTTATCTTGTATTTTGCCTCATGGGTTACCGCCCACCTGGTAATGAACTTTCTGTAGTTTTCACATATAGACTTCAAAGGAGTAAAAATGATTTTCATAATCATCAGCTTTTTAAACTTTCTGATCAATTTCTTCCCCAGCATATTGATCTACCTCTTGATCCTTGCCGGTTACAAGATTCTGTAGACCAAAAAACCCGCCTCACCTGGCGGGTTTTCTCTTCCTCGGTTATAATCCATGAAATCGAAACTTAAAAACTAAAAGGAGGCAATATGAGTCAGGATACGCCGCGTTATTTTTACATCACGCACTTGCACGTCTCACACTCTCTTAAACTCCAGCTTGTTGTCGATGCAGCTAAAGCCTTCAGAAATTATCATCCAGACTGTTATGCCGCCCACACCAAGCCAGTCAACAACTTTATTGCTTTAATAGTTACCTCTGATACGAAAATAAGCTCTCAAGCCATTGCCAGTTTCGAAAACAAGGTAACACGCATCGAAGGCGTCGGTGTTATTTTTACTCACTCCACCAACACAGCAACCAAGGACCAAAAAGTAGTCCAAGACTTTCCCCCCACCTTTGTCTTCTCTGGTTGTTACGGGTTAGACTTTAGTCGCTGGGACTACTGGTTTGGGAAAGTAAAGAAGCTCGAAGACGAGTTAGAAAAAATTCTAAACAGTATCAATGGCGGCGCCTATTATCTACTCGTCAGGCGAAAGTATATGGCTCTTGTCTTG
>MFAQ01000017.1:17791-18578 GCA_001776275.1 Candidatus Collierbacteria bacterium RIFOXYD1_FULL_40_9 | reverse complement strand
CAGAAAGTTAGCTAGTTTTCTCAAAAATACCACCAGGAAACCCCGTACAAGCGAGCTTAGCGAAGTCTGTGCGGGGAGGATGTCATTTTACATCACTCGCCTACCCTCCAAAGCTCTAAGCAAAGTTTGCCCGTCTGCAAATTCTATATCCGCACCAGTCGCAAGACCCCGACCGATTCTGGACACTTTTACGGTCTCAGACAGGCCCATTTCTTTTATTTTCTCCACAATGTACATGGCTGTTGCCTCTCCTTCTAAGTTTGGGTTTGTTGCTATGACCACCTCTTTTACTTCACCTAGTCGAAGGCGGGCCAACAACTGAGGTATTCGAATATCATTTGGGCCTATCCCCGCCATAGGATTAATTGACCCCCCCAAAACATGATAAACACCCTTATTGCCCTCCGACTTTTCTATAGCGATAAGGTCCAGGGCATTCTCAACTACACAAACAAGCGTTTTGTCCCTATTTGCATCTTGACACACTGGGCAAAACTGCTCCTCTCCCACATTAAAACAAAGCTCACAAAACTTAGTATCCTTTTTCAGGTTCTCCAGAGCCTCAGCAAACCTCTCTAGCCTCTCTTGAGGCATGTTGAGCATGTAGTAGGCCAAACGAGCAGCCGACTTTGGCCCTATCCCAGGCAAAATCTCAAAACCATCAATAACTTTTTGTACCGGCCTAATTGAGCGCATATTTGTCTAAATTTAACACTCTTCATTCTATCAGCAACCCAGCCTGTTTTACCACTTGAAAACTATAGGATAATATGGTATCATAAGCAAA
>MFAQ01000017.1:10327-17776 GCA_001776275.1 Candidatus Collierbacteria bacterium RIFOXYD1_FULL_40_9 | reverse complement strand
GGAGTGAACAGTGGCACTTATAACAGCAAGCTTCTTGGCAAAGGCTCTAAATGAAGCTTCTATCGACGCAGGTTTCAGCCAAGCCAAATACCTGGACTATGTGGAACATGACGCTTTTGAGACGATCGTCATAAATGTTGGTGTTCCATATGCTCAAATCAATGTAAGCGGGTTTCAGGTAACAATTACCCTGATATCCAAAGGTCATATGAGCGCCAGGCTAATGCTTAAAACTAAAAAGGGGTTTGAAGAAATTCTTGGAAAAGAATACACCGTCGTCCTCAAGTAGCTAAAATAGCCGTCATAGACGGCTATTTTTATCGTCAAAATTACTTTGGCAGGTTACCAAGAACTTTGGACAGATCCCCCATTGAGTCCTTCATCTCCTCTGCAGCGTACTTTTGAGCCTTAGTGATTGCCTCATTGATCACTTTGACCGCTTTATTCATATTTTCACCATCGATAAACAACTCTTTCAGTTTTCCGTCACCTGTTACAGATGCTTTTACTCCATTTTCCTCTACCTCAGTTTTGTGATTGGCAATCTTTCTCTGCAACAAAGCCAATTTTGTAAGCGCAGCACCTTGTGAACCAAATTTTTTTATTCCTTCAAACATTTTATATATTATTTGCTAACCCTAACATTTTACCTTATCTTGAGTTTTTGAGTTTTGTAATTTGAGTTTTTATCCAAATATCTTCTCCACATCCACATTGACACTCGTCACGTTCGCATCATCCGTATTAGGTTCAGTTCTGGCTTCCATCTCTTGTACGACCATTTTTAAATTTATTGGACCCCACACTTTTTCCATCTCTCCCTCTATTACTTTTTTCTTAACCTCACGCTCCAGCATATCTTTTTGGAACCGTGACCGAACCTCTAGCACCAACTGTTTTCCTTGCAAATCCATAGGACTTGAGTTGCGAAGCATCCCGGCAAGAGATCCATTACTTGCCGAAAAACTATCCAAAAAATCTCCCCACTCTTGTTTGATTTTATCTAAACTAGTATTTAGTTCATTTCTAATTTCTACGCTAACCACTTTATCTACTTTTTTCTCTTCAGTTTGGACCTTCTCTAGCTCTGGTTTTAACACCGCACCATCCCTTAGTTTATTATTCACATCCTGAAGTTTCTCCTCTACTTTGGAAATCTGTCCTTCTGTCAGACTAGTATTCGGTCTCTCACCGCTAGCACCCAATGATATTTCTAGTAACACAAGCTCCAACGGCAACAATGGCTCTGGCGATACCTTTATTTTCTCCGACGATACAATCAACATGTCTAACATTTTCAAAATTTCCTTTACATTGGCTCCACTTTTTACAGCAAGCTCCATCTGTTGTTTTAAATAAGTAATTAGCATTGTCAAAACAATTTGAGCCTTAGAGGATCCTCTCTCTAGCTCAGCAAAAACTTCCAAAACTTTCGCGGAGTCATGAGACAGGGCAGCCTCAACTGCCATTTTTATAAGGACCTTACTGGCTCCGCCAAGCTTCTCCAGTATTAGGCTATCTGTAATCTCTACACCAAAACCAGCAAGTTGCTCCAAAAGCTTATGAGCTTCTCTAAAGCTGCCGTCCGACATAGACGCCAAAACCGGCAAAGCCAAGTCAGAAATCAACAAGCTCTCACCCTCGATTACCCTTTTGAGAGAATCAATCATCTCCACCTCATTCGCTTTATAAAAGTTTATTTTTGTACAACGACTAACAATGGTCTCTGGCACTTTGTGAGACTCTGTAGTACACAAAATAAACATTGCGTGGGCTGGTGGCTCCTCCAATGTCTTAAGCAAAGCATTAAACCCGGCAGTCGAAACCATATGCACCTCGTCGATAATATATACTTTCTTTCGCAAATTGGCGGGCGCCAATCTAACCTTCTCCCTTAAATCTCGAATATCTTCTACCAAACCATTGCTGGCAGCATCGATTTCAATCACATCCACCGCCCCACCTTTGTTAAGCGATAAACAGGAAGAACACTCTCCACAAGGGTCAAGCAAATTATCCCTCCTGTCTTTATTTAGTTCACAGTTTACAACCTGAGACAGAATCCTGGCCGCGCTAGTTTTTCCAGAGCCACGCGGACCAACAAAAAGATATGCGTGTGAAACCTGTCCGCTTTTTAAAACTGCCTCAAAAAAATCTCTAACAGAAAAGAGATTCAACTCCGAGACTTTTTTTGGTCGATATTTTTGGTAATAGCTCACTTAATAAAGTTAGGTCTTTTAAAACCAACAGTCAACCCCAAAAAATTTACTCAATACCTAAACTTTTTAGCAAGCAACCAAAATAAAACCCCATTAAATGGGGTCGGAAGTTATTATTAAAACTTTGCAATATTGCCGATTATCAAAAAACCGACAAATAATGACGTCATCTCCTTCAAAAGTGGTGCTAACTTGCTCTGTCTTCAGGTCCCAGGCAATACACCCCCCAGGAGACAATTTTATCGACACCTGAAACGGTTTTGGTATTATTGTCTTACTTATCATCCGATTGCAAAACTTTAAAACCTTCTCATCACCATCTAACTTTCTTGTTTTTACCAACAAATTAAAGCGTTTATTCTCATACTTTTCGACTAACAACCGCAAAAAACTTTCATGAGTTAGATTGGTAATTGACATTGTTGTCGCGACCACAAAATGCCTCCATTAACTAGCTATTTAAAAGAATAGATACTCAATTCTAACACCAGCTAGTCATGATGAATCCCTAGCAAGTGAAGAAGACCGTGACAAGCCAAAAACTCTATTTCTTCGTCAATTAACCTATTCCACTGCATTGCCTGCCTCTTTGCTTGTGGATAGCAAACTACAATATCGCCCAAAGCATGCCCCTCAAAGCCATCCGGCATCTGTTCTCCCTCATCTTGCGGAAAAGATAAAACATCTGTTACCTCGTCCCTACCAAAAAACTTTTGCTCTAACTCTCTTATCTTCCTCTCTCCCACCACACTAAGCGAGATATTCACCTTGCCTTCAAATTTGTTTTGCTCCAGCAAAACTTTCTCCAAAGCTAGTTTTACCCTTTTGCGATCAAAGGCATAACGACTATCGGCAGTAATTTCCAAATTCAATTTCATCATTATTATTTATATTTTTCGTTTACAATTCTTTGCACCACTCCCCCATCCACCTTTCCTTTTAACCTACCCATAATAATCCCCATCAGTCTGCCACCCGTGATTCCAGATTCAGAGGCAATTTTGGCTATCTCGACCTCTACTTCCGCCTCACTCATCAACTTTGGTAAATACCTCTCAATAATCTCTAGTTCCTTTTTCTCAGACTCTACCTTGTCTACGCTACCAATCTTAGTATAAACTTCTATTGAGTCCTTCCGCTTCTTGGCTTCCCTAAACAAAACCCTGATTACTTCGGTGTCCGGCAACTCGCCACCCTTAAAATCAACCTGAGCATACGAAAGCTCTGATAGCAAAAGTTTTAAAACACCCAAAAGAAAGGTGTCTCCACCTTTCTTCGCAACTAACAAATCTTGTTTTAGTTGGTTAAACATGCTCTTATTTGGTAAAACCGGCGTTCCTTTTGTTTCTTCTTCGAATTCGTGCTGAAGCTTTTCTAAGTTCAGTCATTTTGATACTTCTCACTTTGGATGGTTTCAAAAAGCCAGTCATTCCAACCATACGAACTCTATCCAATCCCGGATCTTCAAAGGTCAATTTCTTAAATTCAGAAATCAACTGCTGTGTACTTTGTCCTTGTTTTCTTTTTGCTACTAAAGCCACTAAAAATGCACCTCGCTTTCTTTTTTTTGATATTTAATATTTGATATTTGACTTTTCTAAGTCGCTCCTCCTGGCTCAGTTTTGGTTCCCCCCAGTATGTGCATATGTTCATGCTCAAAATGGTTGTATCCCGCTCCGTTGTTCACCAACTTGTAACCTGTTTTATCCAGTCCAAGCTTAATAACCACCAGAAAAACGACTGCCATCATTTTACCCCAGAACGCCTCTCCTGTCACCCCTAGTTTTTCCGCATCCGTCCAAGCCTTTTTACCCATGTGAGCCTTAGGTATAACCAGCACATGTACCGGAGCACTCGGATACTTGTTCTCGATACACAAAAACCCCTCGGTTTCCAAAATCACCTTGGCTGGCTCCTGCCCCAAACCAATTTTGCAAAACAAGCAATTTGTGTCGGTCATAAGACATTTTAACCCAAAAAAACAGACCCACACGGAGTCTGTTTAATAAAAACTCTATTCTTCGCCACCGACACACTTCAGGTCCCATTCATCAGGACCCCCACCCCTCCAGTTGCCATCTTCCTCAACTTCAACAACAAATTTAAGAGTGATCACTTCGTTACTGTCGCACTTTATACCTTCGGAAGTAGTAAAGAGATCTGGGATATCTTTTACGCTTTCATAAATAATAAGCAGGTCGAGCTTATACCGTAGGCCGCTCTCGGCATCCACAGGCATATAACCCATGGAATAATCTTTGGCAAAATCAGCAGAATGCCACATAGCAATCTCCCGACCTGAGTAACCACACTCCCGGAGGTCATCCTCCAAACTAGCCAAGCTCCAATACCCAAACTCTTTTGCTGAGACCCCTGCGTACATCGTTAACTCGCACTCTTCCTCGGAAAGTGGCTGGCTCTGACCATAACCATAAAAGCCGACAACTAAAAGCAAAAGCACGACCACAGCCAACGAGATCATTTTCCAATTCATACCACACCTCCACATTCAATTTTGAATTTTCGTTTACGACCTATATTATACCACACTCAGGCCTTAATCTTAAGCAAGTCAGACCTAAACTTGTCTAGCTCATCACAAACCCTTCCCCTCAATATCTCCTTATCACCAATCTCTTTTTGAGTTAGGAATTTATCTCCCTCCCTCCAATACATATATTTACTTATTGTCTGAAAGTCCAACAAAACAATTTCGTATGTACCATCATCTTTTATTAACAAGTCGTAAGGGTCATCACTCTGTATTTCGATGCTTTTTTCCGACAATGACTCTATTAGCCCCAAAACTCTTTGCTTAACATCATCAATGTCAAGTGACAAGAATGACACCTCTTTCTTGGACAATTCTCTTTTTTTCTTCATACCAGCTTCTACAGAGATTTTATTCCTTTTTACTTTTCCAAAAAATTCACCACCATTGGCAGTCATGTCAGTCATTGCAGCTCTGTTTTCATCTAGAACAACAACATTTGGTGGAACGTTGCAACCTATCTCTTGCAAATATTTCCAGATCTTATGAAACTTTTTTGCTGGTGATAATTTAGAATCTTCTTCATCTTCAAATTGCCAGTTAATATCACCAATTACCTTAATCACCATAGGTATTTTTTCTTGACTTTCAAAGTCATTGCCAGCAAAGGTTGCTAAGACCCTAACGGTCTTTTTATCCTCAGTTAAATTATCTACATTACTATCCGAACCAACTAGTTTGATCCTGACACCTTCACCGTACATTGTTGGGTCTAATATAAATTCAGTCTCTCCATCACTAACTGCAAATTCAGATCCTTCAGCCATTTCTAAAACAACTTAATAATATCCCTTACCGTCACCACGGCCATCAGAGAAAGCAACAACACCATACCAATGGTATGCACATACCCCTCAAATCTATTCTTTAGATTCTTCCCAATCAGCATTTCTACTCCCAAAAAGAAAAGCCTACCTCCGTCCAGAGCCGGAAAAGGCATAATGTTTAGGATTGCCAAGTTTATAGACAAAATCGCCATAAACTGCACCACAGCTACCCAACCGAAACTATACGCTTGCTTGCTAACCTGATAAATCCCAACTGGACCAGCAATATCCTCTGGTAATCCTTTACCAGTTATTATTCCTCCAATCAAAGTTTTAAAGTTAGTCACAATCTCTCCGCCCCAAGCAACCGCCTCGGATAAACCAACCTTCATACCTCTAAACGGCATCTGCCACCAAACATATTTCTTCATCTCAATTCCACTTAGTGTCACTCCCAAAGCTCCTTGTCCGTCCGGAGGGTCTTTCCTTGGTGTTACCACTACCTCTCTCATAGCCCCTTTCTCATCCAAAACACCAAGAACTATTTCCGAACCCTTCAATGGTTCTAGTTCTTTTATAAACCCTTCCACGCCCACAAAATTTACCAAAGACTTTTTAACTCTTACTTCTTTTATTTCTTCTTTTGCCTTGATACCTACCACGTCGGCCGGTGAACCTTTTATTACTTCTGCCACAAAAACTTTATCTGTCTTGGTTGGTATCCCTATGTACGAATAAACAATACCAAAAGCAATTACGCCAAACAAAAAGTTCATAAACACGCCTGCTGTTAGCACCAACGCTCTCTGCCAAATTGGCTTGTTAAAAAAAGCTTCAGGTGAATTACGCTGCACAGAGTCATCTGGATCCTCTCCATAAATCTTTACAAACCCACCCAAGGGAACCCAATTTAAACTAAACAGTGTCCCCCATTTAGTAAATAACCCCTTAACTCTAGGTGGCAGACCAATACCAAACTCATCTACTCTCATGCCAAAAAATTTAGCTACCAAGTAGTGACCAATCTCATGTATCAAAACCAAAAAAGAAAGGATCAAAATAAAGACGATTATTTGCATTATTTTATTCTATCGTAACAATTGCGATTTTACCCTGTCATTCCGTGCTACGACACGTAATCCAGAGTCTAGATGCCGGATCTAGTCCGGCATGACAACTATAAAATTTCCGATATACTTTAGTCATGATCACCGACAAAGATATCCAAAAATTAAAAACCGTCTTTGCTACTAAAGAGGATCTCAACAGCTTCTCCACCAAAGATGACCTCAAGAACTTTGCCACCAAAGATGACCTAGAAAAACTGGAAATTCGAACAGGAGAAAGCTTTATAGATGTCAAAGATAAAATAGACAACCTAGAAAATCAATTCAAAGATCTCAAAAACGAAGTTATAAGCATGGAGGACCATATCATCAAAGAAATTCAATCTATGAAACTAGACCAACAAGCTTCCCTCTCACACAGGAGAGAAATAGCAGATCACGAAACCAGAATAACCAAAATAGAACAAAAACTTCTCCTCGCCTAAACCACCATTATTTCCGCCTCTTTTTTGCTCGCCATCTCCTCAACTTTACTATTGTATTCCGCAGTAATATTGTCTAGTTCTTCTAAGAGTCTGTGTATTTCGTCTTCCGAAACCGTTTTACTTTCTTTAAGAGCGTCAATCTTTTCTTTTACATCTTGCCTCGCTTGCCTAAGCATTACTTTTGCTGATTCCGTCTTTTGCTTTAGCAGTTTCACAAAATCCAATCTTCTCTCTTGCGTCAAGGCTGGTAAAACGATTCTAATAATGTCCCCACTAACAACTGGTGATAACTTCATTTCGCTATCTGCTATAGCCTTCTCAATTGCTCCAGTTAGACTTTTGTCGTATGGCGAAACAATT
>MFAQ01000017.1:6041-10315 GCA_001776275.1 Candidatus Collierbacteria bacterium RIFOXYD1_FULL_40_9 | reverse complement strand
TCAGGTGCACTAATACTTGCCACTTCCATCAACTTCATCCACCCGCCATAAGCTGGCACTGAAACATTTTCAATTAAATCTGGCTTAGCTCGGCCGACACGTACCGTAGCAAAGTCCTCATCAGTGTTTTCTATAACTTTAGTAAATTTTTGCTTCAAGAGCGCAATCAAATCTTCATTCATGAGAATATTTTATAACAAAAAACCCGAGTCACCTCGAGTCTTTTGTTAGACTTTTGTTTTGAGTTTTTTACACCTCTCCCAATTTAAATCTGGCAAATCTTACAATTCGAATATTTTCACCGGTTTTGCCAATTAGCTCTTTTACTAGCTGATCGATAGTTCTACTGGTATCGCGAACATACGGCATAGCCAAAAGGTCTTCAACAGTTTCAGGCATCATAGAAACAATTTGCATAGCAATTTCCTTGCACAGGTTTGTAAACTCTTCGTTACTGGCCACAAAGTCTGTCTCACAAGCTACTTCTACCATAGCAGCGGCCGTGCCACCACCATGAGTGTAGCAATAGACCTTACCGCTTCTAACTTCACGATCGGCTTTATTGGCTGCCTTGGCCAATCCCTTGGCTCTAATAACTTCTACTGCTTTGGCAACGTCACCTGAGGTTTCCTCCAAAGCTTTTTTAGCATCCATTACACCAGCGCCTGTTAATTCTCGCAAGTTTTTAATTTTGTCTAGCATATTCATTATTTTGATTTTAATCCATTTTCTATTGCTTTACCCAAGGCAGCTATTACAATTTCCAATCCTTTGGCTGAGTCATCATTCATGGGAATTACTAAATTTACTTTGTCTGGGTTTGCATTGGAATCAACCAATCCGATAATAGTTACATTCTTGGAAGAAGCCTCGCGAACCACCAGTCTTTCCTTGTGAGTATCAATAACTACAACCACCTCCGGAGCTTCTTTAAGTGTCGAAATACCACCGACGACTCGTTCTAGTTTAATAATTTCTTTATCAAACAAAACTTGTTCCTTTTTTGTGTATTTTTTAAGATTACCTTCTTCTTTGTCTTTTTTGAGCTTGTTTAGGCGATCAATTGTTTGTTTTACTTGTTTCCAATTCGTGATCAATCCACCCATCCAGCGCTGGGTAATAAAAGGTACGCCAATTCTCTTGGCTTCGTCTTCGACCATTTGCTTGGCCTGCCTCTTGGTACCAACCATTACAATTCTCTTTCCGGTTGAAGCAAGGTGAGTGAGTGTCTTGCAAGCTTCGTTTAACCCTGCAATTGTCTTCTCTAAGTCAAAAATATGAATTCCATTCATGGCACCCCAAAGGTACTTCTTCATTTTTGGGTTCCATTTCTTAACCACATGACCAAAATGAGCCCCAGCGTCGAATAAATCCTCAGCTGTCACCTCTCCGCCTACTTTCTTTATTTTCTTTTCTTCCACGGTAACTTCCTCCACTACTGGAGCTACTTCGGCAGCGACTGCCTCGACAACTTCTGGAACAACTTCAACCTTCTCTACTTTCATTTTCTCAAGCTTAGGTTTTACAACCTTAGCTACAGCAACCTTTTTTACAGGTTCTTTCTTAACAACTGCTTTTGTTACTTTTTCTGTACTCAGTCTGCCTTTGGCAGATGGTTTTTGAGTTTTTGACTCAGTTTTTGCGGCTTTAGCCATATATTCATCTCTTTTTAACTCTCGGCGCTTGTTTAAGAGATTCGCACCGGAGCAAATTATTAATATTTAATCAGGCTCAATTCTACCACAACTTGTGCACCCATGACAATTAGCTTATAATCTACCCAAACTGCACATAATAAAAGGAGACAACAAATGTCCACTGTAACCATAATTGATCCGTTCGAGAGAAATAAGAAAAAATTGGCCATTATAAATCAGATTATTCAGGTTGTTGGTGAGTATTTCCCCAACCACCAGATTTGCCATCCAAGTCACTATCGTGGTAGTACTAACTACTATCCTGGCGAACCAATAACTGAAAAAACGCTAAACAACATTGTTAGCGCTGAATTTGCAATAGCAAAACCAAACAAAATTGACACCCGAAAAAGAATCCTTTGGGTGACAGTTGGAGAAGAAGAAAAACCAGAGGTCATAGGTCAAATTAACCTCAGATTCAAAGAAAGCGAAGAGGATGCTGTATCAATTACCATAAAAGTATTTGGCCTGGAAAACAAAGATATCTTTCTCAAATTTTCCAATGAATTTGTAGAAGGTAAACTGAAACACGTTAGCGGACTCAAATATCTTAAGGTTGAGTCTGAAAACCCCAAATACTTATCCTAAAAATCACAACCCCACTAACGGTGGGGTTTTATGTAAGTGCTAAATTCTCATATAGGGCTACTACAGTAAGTGGTCCAACCCCATTTGGTACCGGAGTTATGATCAATGCTTTCTCAACAGCCTCATTGCTAAATTCCGCCTTCGGATAACCTAAATCAATCCCCACAAAACCATCTGCAACCATTTCTGGCTTAATCAAGTCAACCATGCCAGTTGCCGAAATAACCACATCGAAGTCTTTTAGTTTATTTAAATCATCTCCTTTATCAAACCCAGTAAAGTCAAAACCCAAAAACTCCAGCCTTTTCCCAAGTTTCATCCCCACCATCCCTTTTGAACCAACAAGCGCAATTTTTTGATCCTCTTCCACTTTAAAGATATCCACCACCCTCTCTGTTGCACTGACTACAGCAGACACAAAGTCACTCTTTGAATTCAATCCGTCAACATCTTTTTTTGGATCTATCAGCTCCAAAACTTTCTCTACATCTCTCCTATCTAAGTCGAAAGCAGGCAGCTGAACCAAGATACCATCCACTGTTTCATCTTCGTTTGATTCAATAATCATTTTCTTAAGGTCGTCAACGTTTGCCACAAAAACCACATGAACTATTACCCCAAGTCTTTCCCCCATCTCTCTCTTGAGTCTTACATAAGTACTCTCTTCATTTCTTCCATCGCATTGAAAAATTACCAAAGACTTCCCCAAAACTCTCTCAGATTCCTCCAAAAAAACAGCTTGCCTCTCGGATTCCTTTTTTCCATCAAATTTCACGTTTAACATTCCCCAATTCTACAACCCAACAGCCTCAAACAAAAAACCTATAACTTGTGTTATCAACAACTATTTGCTAAAATATGCCAAAATCGCACGTTAACGGAGGCAAACTTGAAAAACTTTTTTAACAGATATCCCTGGGCTGTCTATGTGCCCCTCGGTATTATCACCATTCTTTTATGCATTTGGGGGATTTACAGCATCTGGTACAACTACTACGACGTGTCGTTCGTTCCGGGCAAAGTCGAGGGTTTCTCTTGGCAAATGGATATCAAAGAATATCACTGGGAAGCTGTCAGCTATAGTGATTGGTGGGACGAAATTCCTTATGACGGATATGGAGAATGGTGTTACGAAAAAGAAAGAACTATTACCATTGAACATACAGATGGGACCACAGAAGACGTCACTTTCGACGACGACTATTGCAACTACTATGTCGACGAGTGGGTCTACTACCAAACCATCTCTAACAGCAACACCGACAAAAACCCAGCATACTCACCCATTCCAGTCGACACTTCAAAAGTTAAGTACTCTCAACAGCCTGGCGTCTTCACTGTACACTTCGTATCCGACACTACTGGCACAATCCATTTCAGCTACGATCGTGCCACTTGGGACGCCTTCCGCGAAGGTATGAGTGTTCAAATCGGAGTTAGCCGCAAAGGTACTGTACCTTACCCACCAGAACTTCCTCGTTAGAGGAAGTTTTTTTATACCCAAAGCTCACCACCTCTCCCCTATCACCCTCAAAACCTCCTCGTGCACCCTCTCTGGGCTCTGATTGGCATTCACTATCTCCCAACCAAACTCAGTAGCCAAATGCTTGTGTATTTCCCGATTTCTCTCCCAGACACCTTCTTTACTCGCCTCAAACCTGTGCCCCTTCTCTATTCCTCCACTAAACCTTTCACCGTCTAGCAAAATCGTGATATCTGGTACCAACAAGTCAGAATTTATCTCATATAAATAAGACTCTGCAATGCCCATTGTAAGCCCCCAAGCCAGCCCCGTACCTACATAATCCTCTGCAAATACGTCGCCATCCTTAAGCAGCTCAAACAGGCATGGCTCATAGTCACGCCTATTCTGAGCATAGACAGCTTGTAGTTCTGCCTCGCTTAACACTCTCTCTTCTGGTGCTCCTCGAAGTTCACGGTTGATTGTCTGACCGGTGGGTGTGTGGTACCTGGGGTACTTGATCCTCG
>MFAQ01000017.1:0-6009 GCA_001776275.1 Candidatus Collierbacteria bacterium RIFOXYD1_FULL_40_9 | reverse complement strand
ACCTTTCCACGCTTGCTCCAGCAAATCTAGTTGCTTGCTCTTCCCTAAGTTGTTTGCCGCATAAATGACGATAAATTTGCCTCTGTCCATAAGGCCTTTAGATTTTACCTAGTCTTCTTAATTCCTCGAGTATTTCCTGTGTGAACTCCGCCTTTGGGTCATTCACGTACCTACGATACTGAGCCAGCAGGTCTTCATAGGTCTGCCCTCTTATCTCGTTTTTAGACTTATATGGCTCACTGCCTAAATCAACAACCCCGTTACCCTCCCCCACATACCACCTATGAAAATTGGAGTCGAAAATTCTTTTTTCTGTCATAACATTCAACTTACTCAAAAAATATCTCCTCGTCTACCCCCAAATTTGCTATCATGAAATTATGGATAAAAACGACGTCCAAACACTCATTCACCTCATCAAATCCCAATCAGAACAAACACGCAAAGAGTTGAGATCTGAAGTAGTAGGAATAAAGTCAGAATTGGAATTCAAAATTGCTTTACTCGAAAGAAAGCTAGACGATAAATTCGAAAACCACCGACGAAGCTTAGTTAACGATTTTCAAAATTTTCAAGATGCAATTCTTTCCGAATTGGTTGAACTTCGTCAAGAAATTACCATCAACTCAGGGCATCGCAAACTGTTTACAGAATTCGACCATCGACTAAGTAAAATCGAAAAAAGACTCCTCGCCAACTAATTACTTCCCCAGTTAAAAAACATCAGCAAGACTGCAAGCAACATAAATCCAAAAATTAACCAAGCAACCACTCGCTGAAAGTTACTCGACCGAAACTTCCCCACCACTTTCTCACTATCCGCCAGACGAATAATAATAAAAATTAGTGGCACTGCGACCACTCCGTTAACCACTGCCGAGTAATACAAGGCGCGAATTGTGTTTACCCCCAACATATTCATCAGCACTCCCACCATGGTCGACAAAGCAATTATCAGATAAAACCCCTTGGCTTTATTAAAACTTTTTCCCAAACCCTCTCGAATACCAAAAGCTTCCGAAAAAGCATAAGCAATAGAACCCGCCAGTACCGGTATTGCTTGCAAACCAATCCCCACAATCCCCAAAGTAAATAGCAAATAGGCCATTTCTCCTGCAAGCGGTTTTAGAGCCAAAGCCGCGTCTTCTGCTCCATTTATTTCAAAAATTCCATTTTTGTTTAAGGTATATGCCGTTGTCAAAATAATAAAAAAGGTCATTAAGTTACTAAAAAACATCCCGATACCTGTATCCAATCTCATTTTTTTTATCATTGCCCCCGTTGTCTCTGGTTTACTATTAAAATCTACAACTCTCTTTTCCAAAATCTCCTCCTCAACCTCTTGCGAAGTCTGCCAAAAAAACAAGTATGGAGAAATAGTAGTACCTAGAAAAGCTACCAAAGTCATTACATAATCCATGCTCCAACTAATTCTAGGAACCAAAGTTGCGTTTATTACCTCCACCCAATCTGGTTTTACCAAAAAAGCCGTAATAACGTAAACCAGCAACAAACATCCGAGCCACTTTAAGCTCTCTGAATAAATTCTGTAGGGAATCCAAATTTCCAAAATCACAATTCCCATCGCCACAACAAAAAGCCAAAAGAAGAACGGCAGACCCAAAATCATCTGCAAAGACGAAGCCATAATCCCTAAATTCGCTCCTATATTTATCGTATTCGCAACCCCCAAAAGCAAAACCGCAAACCACATCACTTTTTTGGAAGAATATTTGGCAATAATGCTAGCTAGCCCTCGACCAGTAATAAGACCTAGTCGCCCACACATCTCCTGAATTGCAATCATTGCCGGTAAAAGAAACACAGAAAGCCACGACATTCCCAAGCCAAACTTGGCCCCAGCAATAGAGTAAGTAGCAATACCACTCGGATCATCATCCGCCGCCCCAGTCACAAACCCTGGGCCGATTTTCTTAAACAATTTCTTCCACAAAAACTTCATTAATTAACTATACAGTCCAAAACCAAAAAAACCAGAAATAAACCACAAAAAAAAAGACGGGTACTTAGCTCGTCTTTGTATAAATCTATTCTTCGTTTGTCAAAACAAAGAGTTGATCTCCACCATCAGCATTTCCGAGATAACAAGTTCCTTTATTATCTCCATGGATCATCCAACAATGTTTGGCTTTCAAAACTTTGGATGGCCACTCACTAGACCTGAAAGCTACTAGTTGTGGTTGGTCACCAGATTTAAAGGCAATATCATCGATTTCACCCAAGGCCTGACCAGAGTCAGGTTTTGGTTCACCAGAATACGACCAAGCACTATGCAAAGGGTAAAGAACAAGCCAAAGCAACTCGTCGGGGTATTTCTGCTTCAGCAATCTCTCCAAATCATCACCTTTAGTTCCAGCAGAAAAATCAAAGCTGAATGTCTCACCGTCAAAAGTTACCACTGCCACATCTGACGAACCTAGCATTACCATGAATTTTTCTGGCTCACCTTCGACATAGTCGAACGAATCAATAGTGTAACCGGAAAGTAATGAGTCAAGTAGTTTTTCAAGTAACTCGTATACCGTGAACTCAATTTGTTTCCTACTTATTTTCATTTTTCACATCCTCAAAACCAAGCTTCACACCTTTGGTTGCCCAAAATCGCACCAATGCATCAAATAAGTCCATTGCACCAGGTGCACTGGGGTAAACGGTGTAGACAATATCATCACCATTAAGCTCAACAGATCCAGGCGCTGGATCGTCTGGTCCTGGATTGTTCAGTACGATCTGATAACCAACTCCTTGAGCCCTAACCAGTCGATAGCCTTCAGGGATGGGAACATCTTTTAGATCATATGTTTCTGGCATCTGACCCAACTTACGAAGTGGAACTCTTGATTGAAACATTGCAACTTCTCCTCTCGTTATTTATTCAGGTTCATATTTCCCTATAGGATATCATAGATTTGCTTCTTTTGCAACAAAACAAACCCGAATACCTCTCTAGCTCTCCTTCGAACTATCATCTGAAATCTGAGATCTAATTTTCAGCAGCTTCCAGGCTGCCCAGGTACAGTTTGGGTAGTCCTCACAGCCATAAAAGTCCCTCCCCTTGCTCGTCTTTTTCATTACTACCCTCTTGCCACATTTCTCGCAAGCCACATCTGGAACATATTGAATGTATGGCGCTTTGTACTTGCAATCTGGATAACGGCTGCAACTTAAAAATTTTCCAAATTTACCGTCCCGAATCACAATCTCCCCTTCCTTGCACTCCGGACAAGTCTCACCCGTACTCTCTGTCGGCACTCCCACTCTGACCGCATCTTTATCTACTTTGGCAATTTGTTCAGCAAAAATGCCCCAAAATTTGCCAAGCATTTTTTCCCAGTCCAATTTTCCTGCCGCAATTTCGTCCAGTTCTGTTTCCATTTTGGCGGTAAACTCATACTCCATCTCCTTACCAAAATGTTCCACCAAAAAGTCTACCACCGCCTTACCGATAGATGTCGGATAAAATCTCTTTTCTTTTTGTTCTACATAACGCCTGTCGATAATGGTCGAGATAATGGCCGCATAGGTACTAGGTCTTCCTATCCCTCTTTTTTCTAGTTCTTTAATTAGCGAAGCGTCATTAAACCTTGCTGGTGGTTGGGTAAATTTCTGATCCCCTGTTACTTTTTGTCTTTGCAATTCCTGATCTTTTTCTAACTCTGGTAAGGTTTGTTCTTCTGGTTCTTCTCCTTCAACTACTTTTGTTTTGGATTTTTGTGGAAATAATTTTCTCCAACCATCAAACCTTACCATTACCCCATTTGCAGTCAACAAATACTGTCCGCTTATAACTTCGACTCTAGTATCATCAAAAATTGCTTCAATCATTTGACAAGCTACAGTTCTGCGCCAAATAAGTGAATATAGTTTTTCCTGGTCTCCCCCACTCTCCTGCCCTACAAACTTTTCTGGACTAACAGCAATATTGGTAGGTCTGACGGCTTCATGAGCCTCCTGAGCTACTACTTTCCCACCAGTCTTGTAAACTCTGGGCGTCGCTGGCAAGTAATTATCACCATATTCTTTTTTGATAAAGTCTCTGACTGCTTCTATAGCAACTGGGGCTAAATTAAATGAGTCGGTACGGTGATAAGTAATGTCACCCTGCTCGTAAAGTCTCTGAGCTACATTCATAGTTCGCTTTGCAGACCAACCCAAAACATTAGCCGCTGCCTGTTGTAAAGTAGAAGTTTTAAATGGTGCATTGGGCTGCACTTTTCTTGTGGATTTTTTAATATCAAGTACTTTGTAGTTTCCGTTCTCCAAGTCTGCCAAAACTTTTTTAGCAACCGCTTCTCCATTTACTTCTTGTTTCTTGTTCTCAATTTTTGCCAGTTCTACCCAAAACAGATCCTTTTTTGCTTTTACTTGCACTCTAATTTGCCAATATTCTTTGGAAACGTGTTTTTCAATTTCTCTCTCTTTTTCTACAATCAGTCTCACTGCTACACTTTGAACACGACCAGCAGAAAGACCGCGCCTAACTTTCTTCCACAAAATTGGTGACAACTTGTAACCTACTAACCTATCCAAAAACCTCCTCGCCTGTTGCGAGTTAACTAAACCCATGTCGATCTCTCTGGGGTTATCGAGTGCTTCCAAAATCGCCTCTTTGGTAATCGAGTGAAAAGCAATTCTCTTAAACTTCACCTCATTTTGAGTTTTTGAGTTTTTGGTCTTAGGAGCTTTTGAATTTTCTAGTAGCATCTCCTTTACATGCCAAGCAATCGCCTCTCCTTCTCGGTCAGGATCGGAAGCCAAAATAATCTCGTCTGCCTTAGCTGCTACAGACCGAAGTCTACGAACTTGATCATCTTTCTTATCCATAGTTTCATAAGTCGGCACAAACTCAAAGCTCTTGGTTTCTTGATTCTTAGATTTCTCGATTTCTTTTATTTCTATCCCCATCTTACTTTTTGGCAAGTCACGAATATGACCCATACTGGCCATAATTTCGTACTCATTACCCAAATATTTGGATAAACTTTTTGTTTTGGTAGGTGACTCTACTATTACTAGTTTCATATTCAAGCATAATAACGAAGTTATTAGCGAATATAAGAGGAAGCACAGTTTGGATATTTCAATAACAATCTGTTATTGAAAAGAAAACGAACAAGCTCTTATGTTTCAGCTTAACATTATCCAATATACCATTGCGATAACGTCGGAAATTCTACCACACCTCATTTTGCTGCTTCTCAGCAGAGCTAAATGTCGAAATTAGTTTTTTGTACTCAAAAATAACTTTCGACCAAAAAAACAGGGCTAGAGAAAATCTCTGCCCTGATATTTGCAAACCGCAGCGATCAGTAAAGTGCTGCGGTGAGGAGTAAGTTTCCAAGACACCGACGCGATCGGCAGGTGGCTGGCGAGGCGGATGATCGTTGGCGCCAGCACTAAAAGTGTCTTAAAAACTTATTGAGAATAATAAAGTAGTTCCTCCAGCTTCAAAGAGCTCCCTCTCCACCGAAGTATCTCAAGTGGTGACTCCTTCTGTGCCACTCAGACTGGGCACAAGATTACTCCTATGCCCAAACAGAGTGACACTATTTATCAGCTGTCCAGACTGGGCACAAGATTGCTCCTATGCCCAAACCGGACAACTGAAATTTTTAATTTAGATTTTAAAAGTTTGTTGCTCCCCGGTTTGCATTACCCGGGGAGCGGCGCAAAGGAGGAGAAGGAGGTGCTAATGAACAAGTTATATATTACCGCACCCCATAATATTTGTCAAGCCCCCCTACCCTACCCATGTCATTCCGGACGTAGCCTTCAGCCCCGGACTTGATCCGGGGAAAGCGTGATCCGGAATCCAGCACTTTTAAGGACAGTTCCGGAAGGTGAACAAACAAAATGACATCCTCCCCGCACAGACTTCGCTAAGCTCGCTTGTACGGGGTTTCCTGGTGGTATTTTTGAGAAAACTAGCTAACTTTCTGTGGGGGTTTCCTGGTGGTATTTTTGAGAAAACTAGCTAACTTTCTGTGG
>MFAQ01000016.1 GCA_001776275.1 Candidatus Collierbacteria bacterium RIFOXYD1_FULL_40_9 | reverse complement strand
GTCGCAGTGTTATGCTTCTCCAATTCATCCCCGCACACGCCCGCTTCGCTACTTAGGAAGCTTTGTGCGGGGTTTCCTTGGCACAAAAAACACCTTGCATTACGCAAGGTGCTTAAATTTTTACTATTTTCGTTCAGTTACACTTACTTTGCCATCTGCTTGTATAGTAGGCTTTGTAAGATAATTGTATGCTGAGATGCTTACAGAGGAGTCCGACACAACATTTACTTTTTTAGCAGTTGCCAGGAGAAGTTCGACTCGGCTATCTGCTTTGATTTCGACAATTTGCTCACCTGTTTTAGTCTTTACGGTTACGGATGAGTCAGATTTAACGTTAATTGTGTCAACTTTGTCAGTATTTATTTGTACACGTCCATCAGCGTACACGACATTGATTTCTCCAACAGTTTGACAGGTGACGTCGATACTACTGTCACTTTTAGCTGATATCGTTTCTGAAGTTTCAGATACAATAGTAACTGATCCGTCTGCGTAAATAACGTCGATTTTGCCGATCTCTTTACCTTTAATTGTTACACTAGAGTCAGATTGTACAGAAATTTGGTTAATACTATTTACTTTGATAGTTACACTACTATCTGATTCTTTTATGTCGATAATTCCGGCTGATTCACCTGACACGTTTACAAATGATTCAGCTGAAATTGTCAACACGTCAATTCTTATAAACTTGGAAATTGTTAAGCTACCGCCACTTTTTTCGATTGTGACATTCTCAAAAGTGCCACCTGTGATTTCGACAAAGCTCTCTCCATTGATAGTAAGAGTTTTGACTTCACCTGAAACATTTATTTTTACACTGGATTCACAAGTAATGTTTACGACATTTACGTTGTTGACAGCGAGAGTGAAAAAACTACTGGCTTTTACATCTACGGTATCCGCAGTTTCTATTTTGACATCAACACTTTTGGATGATTCTACAGACAAGTTTTCTAGCTGTTTGCCATTGAGGTTTCCATTGTACGAGGTAACACTTTTCAGAACTGCAAAATTAAGATCTGATGTGTGATTTACGACGACAGCATTTGTAGGGGCAGAAATTTTTAACACTGGTAAGTTGCCACCGGAGAAATTGCTTATTGACGAAGTGGCAGTATTTATTGTCAGGGTAACGTAGTTTGATTGGGTTACTTCAACCGTGCCGTCAGATTCACTGGCGAAACAGTACTCATTTTCAATGACCGTAATTTTGCCATTTTCTGAAGGTGTAATGGTTACCGGGCCATTGTAGTTAATATTGAGAGCCAATGAAGACCAAGATCTGACTTGTGGATTTTCGTTTTTGGTGCCTGTAGAAATAGTTTGAGTTCCTGGTCCGAGCACTTGGAGAATGAGTGCCTGTGGAGTACCAGATTTCGTGTCGGTTACGATGACACCTTTATTGAGATCTGCTTCTGAACCGTCCACAAATTTGTAGATTCCCATGTCTGAGGACTTGATTGGGCGATTGTTGGTGACCAGGAGATACTTACCCTTTAAAATCATGCCGTTAAATTGCATTTCCATTTGTCTTTGCTTCCTTTCGCGTTTGAAATGTACTTGTGTTTATTATATCCTATAGGCGTGGTTTGTGGTAAAATACTTTAAATCTAAAACTTTGATAAAGGAGAAAATCGATGATTGGCACAACTGATGCTGGCGCTGACGAAAGAGGGCAAAACGGATCTGGTTTTGGAGGAGATGAGTCTCATACGGATATTTATGATCTGATCGAGGGTTTGCTTGATCTTGAATCTGGTCCTGTGGTTGTTATGATCACTACAGATGGGGGCATATTAGAGCCTAGCGAAGCCTTTTTGCGGATGCTGCGCGATGAGTTTGAGGTCATTATTATTGGCACCACCGACCCGAATTACATCGACTTTGCTGAGACTGATAGCATTCGTCGCATGCAAATCAGGGAAGGAGAGCAGAATGACTAGTTGTAATCAAGGTGGCCATTTTGTTTGCCGTTTTGTTGCACAGTCCCAACCAGAATTTAAATCTGGTGTTGACTATCCATGGCTTGTCGATTTTGTGTTTGAGAATCTGAGTGTTGATCAGAATTATTTTGATCAATGCCTAAAGATAGCTTTTTTAGATGATGAAAATGTTTCCGTAGAGGGAAACAAAGTCACTGTCAGCTCGAGAACAGAATTGGAACTCCAGGAATTGTCTGCTGTATGTGAGAAGTTGTCGGCTGTGCTTTTAGGACATTTGTCTAAACACTCAAAATGGGGCTTCCCTGGTGGTCCGGACCATGTCGATGAACGGCTGGATTAGATGTTGACTGTGAAAGGAGTGGAGACACTCCTTTTTTGTGTTTAAATTAAGATATGAATGGCAGACTTGGTGGTGTTGGCAAACAAATTGGGTCAGATTTATTTGAACTCGGAAAAAGTGTTGTGAAGGGTGTGGGAAAGGTTGCGGGCGACACAGTTAATGATTCTATTGAGCAGATTTTATCAGCGCCAGTTGGTGTAACCAGTACGGAAGATAAGGAGCAAAAAAAAAGACAACAGGAACAGGCAAAGCAACAAAAAGATCTGGAAAAGAAACAAATAGAAAAAAGACAGTTTCAGGAAGTAAGAGGACAACTGGAAGAATATATACAGCATAAAAAACAAGTCGAGGCTCAAAGGGCGCAGGAGCAAAGACAACAAGAGCAGGAGGATAAGCAAAAGGAAGGTTTTGAGAAGCAAAAGAAAGATAGCTTTTTGAAGCAGCTAATGAAACGACTAGCTGGTAGTTCTCATGGCGAAACAGATAGACAGAAGGAGTAAACAGTTTTCAGTTGGCAGATATCAGATTTCAGACAAGTGATTGTTTTGGACTATGTGAGTGACGCCTCTCGTTTTTAGTTTTTGTTTTATCTCTGGTGTAAACCCAAAAGCATTTATCTCTTCGATTAGTTTTATCCACTCCAAAGTGGCAAAGCCAGAGTAGCCATTTAGCCTTTTTTGTTTGTGGTTTAGTGAATAAAGTGAGCGGACGGACTCTATTTGATGGTCTGACATATTCCAGAGCTTTATCGGTAGTTCCAAAACAACTGTGTTTTTTGGCAACCCTTTGACTTCATCGTAGACTGTTGGAGGGTTAATGTTTATAGGGTAGCCTATGAGTGGTAAACGGCTTTCTAGGGCAAGGAGTGAAAGAACCAGCATGGAAATTGCGACTTTGGTTTTTGTTTGAAGTAGGTGGGCTTGTTTGCTGATTCGAATTGCAATTAAAGCTGAGGCCGCAAACAGGGCTAAGAGAATAAAGCGACTTGGCGTTCTAAAACCAGCAAAGCCAGGGAAGAAGTAGTAAAAAATTGTATACGGTAGTGGTATTGGTAAATCAAATATTTTTATGGTGTGGTCAAAGATTTTGAGGACAGGTCCTAAAGACATTATTACGGAGAACCAAAAAATATTTTTCCAGTCGGTGGAGTTTCTTGTCTGCATCCGTTTGGTGGTGACCGAAAGATTTTCCCTGCGTGTAAATTTTCTTGTTTGCAGTGCGTAGACTCCTGCTCTTGCAGGAGACCATGCTCTACGCACTTTGCAAAATATCGCCTCAAAGAATGCAGACAGCGAACTTGCGCTGGAAATTATTAGTACAGCTATTATTGTCCAGCTTTGGTACTTGGTGAAATACTCGTCTAGGCCAAGAGAAAAGTGAGCGGCGTCTCGGATTGATCTACTGGCTTCAGGGTAGAGAAAGTGAGTTTTGGCATATGGGAGGAGGAGTAATATCCAAATAGTTGGGTAGATTAAAAAGACTGAGTAGTATTGATAACTGAGACTTGTCATTTTGGACTTGATCCAGGATCCAGGATATTCTGGATTGCTTTGGTTCCGCCAATGGCGGAATCGCGCAATGACGAAGAAGAGTGAGGCAAAGAAGAGGAGGTAAGTGGTAAAAATTGTTTCGGCAAGTTGTAGGGATGTAAAAATTAAGAATAGGTGTAAATATTTTATGTTTTTTGACTCCAAGTAGTTTGTTATATTGTGTATAGCCGCAAAAAAGATCCAAAAGTTGAAGACTTGCATGTGGGGGTAGTAGTGGAGATGATAGCTGGATAGATTGAACAGTAGCGTAGCTATAACTGAGTGAAAGAGGTTCTTGCTTATTTTTTGAAAAAAAAGAAACGAACTAAAAAAAGTTAAGGCAAAGTTTAGAATGAAGCCAAGGTTAAAAATAAAAATTGGGTTGTGGGTAAATAACCTTGCGGGTAGGGTAAGGAGACTGGTGGTTAAGAACAGATCAGAGTAGGTAAGAGTGTTTGGTTCTGGTGCAAAAAAAGTAGCCTGATACAGTGGCTTTCTTTCAATTATATTGTTTTGGACTTGACCAATAATATAGGCGATTAACCTCGAGTCGTTATTATCTGGTAGGGTATCTTTTGGGTAAAAGAAACTTGACGGATAGACAAACAGACAAAGTAGTAGACCAAGGAGAAAAATGAGGATTCTTGTGGTCATAACCTATATATTATATAATGACAGCAAGTGTGTGTTTAGAGGAGATAAAATGGACCTTAATTTTGACAAAAAATTTAACCTAAAGCTGGTTGCCGTAGAAAATGTAAAAGAACTAAAACTAGTTGGAGAGAAAAATCGAGAACGAAGACTTGCGTATATGTCTGGTTTCTATTTTTCCTTGATTTTGGCTCTATATTATGAGGAGGCAGGACGACCACGGTTGAGTGATGACTTTAAGATCTACGTGGTAAATTACCAGACACCTCCACCGTCTAGCGTAGAACTTGCTAGTGCCATTTCGGAAAAGAGCTACGGAAAGATCCTGTTGGACACTAAATTTATTCCAAATCCTGGTTTGCGATACGGCCTATATGGACATCTATATGCAAAAGGGATACGAGATAGTTATGACCTTTGTATGGATATCATTCCAAATCTAATAATGGATTTGACTGGTGGTGAAAACCGAAGTACTGTTTTGGAGTGGATAAGCAGAGAAATGAATGAGTTGAACCCAATTCCAGATTCATTGAAAATCAAATATGTGAATACTTAACCCTTTCCCCGCTGATGGCGGGGAATTTTGTGATATATTTTAGTGAATGAGTGTGGTTTGGAAGCGTGCACCAGACCAATTAAGCATTCTAAATATACAAATTGAGAAGAGTTGAGGTGGAACCTTCCCGCCACGGCGGGACCGCAACTAATTATTAGGGAAAATTATTTGCGGATGAACAATATAGACATTTACTTAGATAGTTTTAAAAACAAAAAAGCTTTGGTGATTTTTCCGCATCCGGACGATGAATCGGTGATGGCTGGGGGACTGATTCAGAGACTAATAAACAAAGGTTTTTTGGTGACGGTTTTGAGTCTTACAGAAGGTGAGAGTGGAAAGATTCATATTAATGGTAGAGGTAGAAGCGTGAGAGAGATTCGCTCAGCAGAGTTTGCAAAGGCAATGGCAATATTAAGAGTGACCGACTGGGTGATGTGGAATTTTGAGGATGGAAAAATGCGCGTGAAACAAGATTGGCGAAAAAGACTTCGTAGTTTTATAAAACAAATGAATTTTGGTTTGGTGGTTAGTTATGATTTGTCTGGTGTTTCTGGTCATCCTGATCATATTAGTTTGTCTTCCGAGCTACTAGGCCTATCAAAGCAGAATAAATTTGCTCTTTTATGGGTCAGTTTTTTGGGTCACATGAGAGAGGTGGTGGTTAGTAAAAAGGTGCAAGTGTATCTGGTAGAACCAGAATACGAGTTAAACTTGAGCTTTACTGAGTCATTCCGGAAATGGCGAGCATCGTTTAGCCACAAGAGTCAGGCTTTGCAAGGGTTTTTGCGCTATCCATGGTGGATTCTGGTTTTTGTGGCTCGAAGAGAGTGGTATGCAATAGTTATAAAGAGTAAGAGGTATAAGTTTATATACCCAGAATTTAAGATATAGGTTTGGTAGAATAACGTATACGTTAAAAACATAGGAGTTTTGATGGATGACATAACCGTACAAATGATAAGGAATACTGTGGGCAAGAATATGTTTGTTCGAGAGGCGATGATCAATGGTGTTTTGACAGGCCTTGCGGTTCAAGGAAAACTGATTTTGGCAGGTGAAACTTTTTATGATGGCGCTTTTGTAGCTGTCCTTAAGGAACTTGCTGATAAAAGGGTATCAGAAATTATTAAAGTGTTTAGCCATGATTGTGGACGACTATTGTCAGATGAGCTATTTGTTGGCTGGGATGACAAAAAAAGTGCTGAAAGAGAGTACTTTACCTATTTTGGGACGGGAATGATGTATGTTTGCAACCTTTATCGGGAGCTTGCTAGCACGAATTTAGATCATAGAACAATTTTGGCTAAGTCTTATGACATAATCGAGAAAAGGTCTGCTGAGTTAAAAGAGCTGATTTAGATTTTTGTACTATAATATCCCATATTACATTGAAAAAGGAGTTAAAATGGCGAAGCCATCATTTTCGGCATCAGATTTGATTTTTGATCTTCGAGTTAAAGTTGTTCAAATAAGAAGTAAGTATGGTACTCATCCTGCAGATATTAATGCGCTTTTGCATGGAGTTTTGGATGGACTGTCGATCCAAGAATCTGCTACAGATCAAGATATCTTCACAAACTATGGTGATGAGATTGTCACTTATCTTAAGTCTTATGAAGAAAAAGTTATTACTTCGCTTCGAGATTTGGTGGAGATGGTAAACAAACATACTTTTTTTAGAGAAGTTGTAAAAGTTGAGAACTTTGAGGGAGCCTCAACATATGGAACTTCAAAGTCAGCTATGTATTACCGCGAAGGTGTTAATATGGCCATGTCTTGGGCTTCGAGGTTGTACTACTCAGCCATCTCATATTCCATTGAGCTTGATGAGGCAAAGCGGGTTTCTTTGAATCATATTAAAGCGACTAAAAAAACAATAGTATCTGAGTTGTAGGTCTGTGTCCCGTCTTAGTAAAGGACGGGATTTTTTTGAACTTACAGAGTAAAATAAGGTCAATGCTTAGATTATTTAATTCCCTTAGTAAAAAACAAGAAGAATTTGAGCCTTTTCGCGAGGTAGTGGGCGAGATGGAGGTGGGGATGTATGCGTGTGGTCCAACTGTTTATGATTTTGCTCATATTGGCCATGGCCGAAAATATGTAAACGATGATATTTTGCGTAGAGTTTTGGAAAACGTAGAGGGGTACAGAGTAAAACATGTTCAAAATATTACTGATGTTGGTCACTTGGTGTCTGACGCTGACGAAGGCGAAGACAAATTAGAGAAGGGGGCAAAAAAACACGGTAAGACTGTTTGGGAAGTAGCCAAAGAATACGAGGAGTCTTTTTTTACCGATATGGATTTGCTAAATATTTTAAGACCAACTGTTTCTTGCCGGGCCACAGATCACATCGAAGAGCAAATAAACTTAATTGAGCAGCTAGTTGAAAAAGGTTATGCTTATGAGACAGAAGAAGCTGTTTACTTTGAAGTCGCCAAATTCCCTGATTACGGAAAACTTTTTGGACAAGATTTGGCAGAAAAGCTAATAGGTGTGCGAGATGAAGTGGTAACGGAAACAAGTAAAAAATCTCCACTCGATTTTGCATTATGGTTTAAAACTTTTGGTAAATTTGCAGACCATGTAATGCACTGGACCAGTCCATGGGGAGAGGGATTCCCCGGTTGGCACATAGAATGTTCGGCCATGAGTATGCATTATCTGGGTGAGCAGTTTGAGATTCACACTGGGGGGGAGGACCATTTGCCTATTCACCATCCAAACGAAATTGCCCAGTCTGAGGCAGTCACGGGCAAAAGCCCATTTGCAAAATTTTGGTTTCACAGTGCCTTTTTGACTGTTGATGGCAAAAAAATGAGTAAGAGTTTGGGTAACGTTTACAGAGTAACTGATGTAATGGAAAAAGGTTACTCTCCTATGGCTTTGCGCTACCTTTACTTGTCTACTCACTACAGAAAAACAATGAACTTCACTTGGGGGGCGTTGCAAGCAGCTCAAAATTCTTTGGATAAAATATTGGATAAGGCTGAGATGTTTGGCAAATACAAGGAGTGGAGTTATCCTACGATTTCTGAAGAAATAAAGATAAAAAAACAGGAGTTTGATAGAGCACTTGAAGATGACTTGAACACAGCCAAAGCTTTGGCTGTTTTTTATGAGGCGCTGGAGTTTGCCAAGACAGACGAGGAGACCATGTTTGTGATAGATGAATTTGACAAGGTCTTGGGCCTTAGTTTGCCGGAAGAGGGGATTGCTAGGTACTCTAAAAGGGAAGCGGCAAAGAGTAAACATGCTGAACTGATTGCCTTGCGTGAGAAGTACCGAGCAGAGAAGAATTGGGTGGAAGCAGACAAGATTCGGGATCGGCTGGTGGCGTTGGGAGTAGAGATAAAAGACAAATAAAAAACTGCCCACGGGCAGTTTTTTTGGCTTACTTCTTTTTTTTGATTTCTTCGAGGTGCTTGTCAATTGATTTCAGCCAACTGGTGATGACGGATACGCCTCCCATGATGGCTACAAATATTAGAGTCAGAATTCCAGCAATAATTGTAAGCAGTGTTTCGATTTCCATGTTTCTCTCCTTGGTAAGGTATTAGTACTGTCCTATATTGTATAATACAAATAGATAGTTGACAACTAGGCATATAAGTGTTATAATAACACTATCTTAAGTAACTTAACAAGGAGTTGAAATGGCAAAGGTCAAATTTGGGACTTTTATAGAAAGTGTGATCAAGGCGGCTTTTGTTGGTGGTCACAAGTTGCTTGAAATCGTAGAGATCGAAGAGAGTCACGTGACTTTTAAAGGGGTAATGTCAGAAGTAAAAAAATGGCTGA
>MFAQ01000015.1:13102-14027 GCA_001776275.1 Candidatus Collierbacteria bacterium RIFOXYD1_FULL_40_9 | reverse complement strand
GAATTAAATACTCTAATTGAAGCCGTAAAAGACTTCGCTATGGTTTATGTCAACCCGATGGGTTTTATCAAAGATCTAGTAAAAGCGCAAATTCTGTATATAGACAATAACCAAGTCAAATACAACCCCGTTTTTGTTTATCTGATTATGTACCAGATCAATTGTTCATTCAAAATTGGTGGAGAGCCGTTCCCGTTTTCGAATTGACATTATCCACACCACCAAACAGCCCCGCGATGCAGGGCTGTTTTTTAATGTAAAATCAAATTTGCAAGATAAAATATGAGGCTGTAGCTTAGTGGATAAAGCATCTTTAAATAATAAACTGTGTGCTGATGTAGCTCAGTTGGATAGAGCATCTCACTCCTAACGAGAAGGTCCCCAGTTCGATTCTGGGCATCAGCACACAGTTTATTACACTCCTATTTCTGAGCATTGTAACGAAGTTACAAGCCTGAAATAAGAGGAAGCGCAGAAGCAATATTTCAATAATATATATTATTGAAAAGGCGCCGAGCAAGCTCTTAACGAAAAGGTCCCCAGTTCGATTCTGGGCATCAGCACAAAAAGTCTAATAAACGAAAATATCAATCTTTTCGGAGTATAGCGCAGATGGTAGCGCGCGTCGTTCGGGACGACGAGGTCGTGAGTTCGAATCTCACTACTCCGACCACAAAAAAAAGACTCAAGGCTAACAGCCTCAAGTCTCATAAATTAAAACTCGATATCTACAACAGTCACATCTTTTCCAGCAACCAAATCCTTAAGATCTGAAACAGACATAAATATCTCAACTTCCTCGACTCGTCCACCACTTGTAGTCAAAGACTTTCCACTGTCAAAGACTGTTTTCACAATAGTCTGACTATCAACAGTGACTTTGCCGAAATAATGATCATCTTTTAGAACCAACTCGACGTTTTCA
>MFAQ01000015.1:10295-13000 GCA_001776275.1 Candidatus Collierbacteria bacterium RIFOXYD1_FULL_40_9 | reverse complement strand
TCTTCTGTTTCCAAATCAAAGCAAGTTTGTTATTCATCTTTTCTCCTTACGGTGCTACAGCCGACAAAGTAATCATCGCTGCGCCATTGTGGATATTGTAAATACCAAAAGCTTTTAATACGGCTACTTGGAACAATTTAAATTCTTCCTTCGACCCCTTAAATTCATTTAGTTCCAAGACCCCATTATAAAGGTCCGTCATGGTGCACCAATACTGATCACCAACTCTCACAGCGTAAACCATAGGTTGCTTCACATCTGGCAATCGGTGATTAGCAAAGGTTACCTTCGCGCCTTTAGGTAGCGCATTTTGCAGTTCTGTCCCAGCAAGCTTTGCTTCGCTACACTCAAAAGAAGAACAACGGACGGAATTTAGATGAAAAATTAAATATGGGCGATGCACATGTAACAAAATTTGCCTCCAATAGAATATAAATGGACATTGCAGACCATATTCTACCAAACAACCTCCCCACAGACAACAAATATAGGATAGGTCAAACCTTAGCGGAAGTCCCCAGACCTTTCCTCTTCGCTATAAACCAACTCTTCTGTAAGTGTTTTGTACTCATGAATCTCACCTTTTTCAAAAACAATAGCAATTTCGCGCTCTACATTCTCCTTACTATCCGATGCATGAACCAAGTTATTCCCCCCACTCATCCCGAGGTCCCCTCTAATCGATCCAGCTTCTGCCTCCCATCCCTTTCTGGTTCCAATTATTCGCCTGATCAAATCAACAGCGTTATACCCTTCCCAAACCAAAGCAATCACCGGCGTCCAACTCATATAATTTGCAATTTTGGAGAAAAATGGTGCGTCCGCATACTGGTGATACCATTTTTTAAGGGTTGGTTCGTCTAGCTGAACCATTTTCATAGCCACCAGCTTAAAACCTTTTTTCTCAAATCGAGAAATAATTTCCCCTATTAGGTTACGTTGTACCGCGTCCGGTTTGATCAAAACTAAACTTTTTTCCATAATCTCTATTCTAACTCAATACACCGCCTCGTGATGCCGAATTGTTTCAACGTCGCCATTTTCTTGCAACACAATCCCCACCACATCCACCCGACACCCTCCCTTCCAACTTGTCATTCCGGGCACAGACCCGGAATCCAGGCGGTTTTCTGGATGCCGGATCAAGTCCTGCCTCGCGGCAAGGCGGGCCGGCATGACATTACTTTGATTTTTTGACCCGCCTGCATCAGCTATGTTGAAAGCATTGCGGGCAGGATTTTTGAAGTTTTGAGTTTTTAATTCTATATATATTTCCCCCATCCTCTGCACCTGCACCAACTTACTTTTACTCACCATTTCTTCCGGTTCTCCAAAGACATGGCCTATTTTTGTTTTTACTTCTACAAAAACCAAAATTGCGCCGTCTAAGCAAACTATATCTATCTCCCCAAATCGAGTACGAAAATTACGCTCAACTATCAAATATCCTTTGTTTCCCAAAAAATTAGCAGCAATCTCCTCCCCTTTCCTCCCTGTCAAAAAATTATCCTTCTTCATTATTTTGTGTTTTTGAGTTTTTGGTTTTTTGAGTTTTTGTGCTAGAATACATTCATCACGATGAGAGGGATACCAAAAGGCTCGTCCTTAGGGAATACCTCTCTTTTTTGTACTCAATCCGCTTCTAGCGGATGAGTATTTTAGTTTTTCCTTCAGCAGGCTCAAAGACACTATGTAGCTACCATATTTACGCAAAAGTGAGGAGTATTTTGGGCTAGGTACTACAATTTTCTTGAGCTTATTCTGCTTCTCTAAGTACTCCACCAAACAAAAGAAATCCCCGTCCCCAGTCACAATTACCGCCTTATCATAATTCAAAAACTCTATCATCGAGTGTAAAACCAGCTCAGCATCTACATTTCCCTTAATCACCATTTCTTTTGATTTTTTGTCTTTGTATTCTAAAACAGGCTTAAATATAAGCAAAAATCCCGCTTCTTGTAAATATTTGTACAATTGCTGATTCCCTGCCACATAACCAATAAACATATACGCCTTGGTCACTCCATATTTATCAGCCAAATATTTTCTAAAACGACCATAATCCAAAGTCCACTTTTGACTTTTTACCCCCAGATTCAAGTTCTGACTATCGATAAAAGCATAATTCCCTCGCCTTGTCATTCCGGACCTGGATCCGGAATCCAGTTTCTTTAGTTTCTTCACTCTCTCCAGTATACCCCACCAATAGTCAGCCGTCCGTAGCCCAACAGGGCGAAGGGCGAAAAAAAAGAGCCTCCGGGTTCCCCAAAAGGCTCATAAAACAAACTACAACTCAGTCACATCTACCCCACAGACCTTGGGTCAGAGTCAAATTCTTTTGCAATTTTCCAACTTTGTGGGTCAGAACCGATGATCTTTGTCAGCGCATCGGTAAAAGTCTTAACGTACGGCACCTCAAAACCAAGTGGGCCATGTGGGTGCACTGAACCATGAACTTCAGCCGACTCAAGAACTACAACTTTGCGACCTTCAATGAACACATAGACCTGAATCGAACGCCATCCGCCACAGTCGACACACAGCTGCACCTTAAAGCGACTATCAAAACTCTTCACTCCTAAGGCAAACAGTTTCTCGCTAACATAATTCTTAGTGGTAGGTGGAGGCGGAACAGCAACTATTTTTTCCCTCCAACATATCGAGCAAATCAGAAATTATAGATGTCATATCACCTCTCTAAATAT
>MFAQ01000015.1:10137-10285 GCA_001776275.1 Candidatus Collierbacteria bacterium RIFOXYD1_FULL_40_9 | reverse complement strand
TAGTACTGGCATCGTTCGGATAATACAACAAGCCGGTGTGGCAAATAATCAAGTCACGCAACTGCCAAAAACCAAAAAATCCACGAGTGTAAGGTAATGGGTGGAAAGTTGAGTTGACTGACCCGCTGGGGATGGCTGGAGTAAACAC
>MFAQ01000015.1:9428-10104 GCA_001776275.1 Candidatus Collierbacteria bacterium RIFOXYD1_FULL_40_9 | reverse complement strand
CCGATTTTCTCCCAAAATATTGATTTTTGCTTCTTGCCACTTAAAAGTGGTGTGGGGATTTTTAACTGTAAACCCGTCTCCAACACCAGAAACATACATTTGGTAGAGATTACTTAACTGTGATCCGTAATAAATTGCAGGTCGAACAAAAACACCCGCCTCTATCACCAACCACTCATTCAAAAAAGACTTAAAAAAGCCAAGTTGTCCCATCTTTCCTCCAAATTTCAAATTTAATTGTCAAACAGCACAATATAGGACATATTCTACCACATTTCGAGTTTTTGATTTTTCGATTTTTTGAGTTTTAAAATACACGTTCTCTATACTGTAATGCTTCAGATAGATGACTGGCTAAAATAGGCCCTCCACCCCGCTTCTCGCGAGAGGCGGGGTCCAGGTCCGCTATTGTCCTCGCCACTTTTAGAATCCGAAAGTAGCCTCTGGCAGACAAATCGTACTTTTCCATCGCCAGCCTCAAAACTCTTGTCCCTGCCTCATCCAAGCCACAAAACTCTTTTGTTTGTTTATTTTTCATCTGAGAATTGCAATAAGCCTTGGACCCAGCGAATCGCGCTCCCTGAATTTGCCTAGCTTTCACTACAGCTTCTCTTAAACTCAGTGAACTTTCCCCTTTTGGTACCACTCCGACAATTTTTTCTGTTTCCACTGCCGG
>MFAQ01000015.1:9286-9415 GCA_001776275.1 Candidatus Collierbacteria bacterium RIFOXYD1_FULL_40_9 | reverse complement strand
AAATCTATCCTATCCAAAATAGGTCCACTTATCCGTCTTTTATACCTCTCAATTTCACGAGTTGTGCACTTACACTCTTTCTTTGGGTCACCCAAAAAGCCACAAGGGCAAGGATTAACTGCGGCAATA
>MFAQ01000015.1:1509-9217 GCA_001776275.1 Candidatus Collierbacteria bacterium RIFOXYD1_FULL_40_9 | reverse complement strand
CTCATCCAAAAACAACACTCCAAGGTGTGCCAGACTCACCTCCCCTGGCACAGGCTTAGTTCCGCCTCCTATCAGCCCAGCCAAGCTAGTAGAGTGATGAGGCGAGCGGAAGGGACGACGGCGCACTACTGCTTCCCCAGCCTCCATCAGACCAGCCGCCGAGTAGACTCTTGTTACCTCCATAGACTCCTCCTCACTCATTGGTGGCAATATCCCAGGCAAGGCCCTAGAGAGCATGGTCTTACCCGATCCGGGTGGCCCAGACATGAGCATGTTATGTCCACCGGCGGCCGCAATGGTCAAGGCACGCTTGGCTAGCTCCTGACCCACAATTTCACCCATATCAAACTCTGGCACCGCCATCTCCACCAAGCTTTTTATCTCAATTGTTTTTAGAGGCTCAATTTTCTTCTCACTCAAAAAGTTAATTATTAGCTCCTTTAGGTTCCGGACCGGCATTACTTCTACCCCAGCTACAACCGCCGCTTCGTTGGCTGACATAATTGACAAATAAACTTTGCTAAATTTATTTTTCTTGGCAAACAAAGACACCAAAAGGGCCCCTTTACTATGCCTCAGGCTCCCGTCCAACGAAAGCTCCCCATAAAAAATACTCTCAGTAATTTCACTATTTTGAGTTTTTTGATCTTCCACATTTTGATTTTTTGAGTTTTCGATTTTTTGATTTTTTATCTCAATATCCCCATTCGCCACCAAAATCCCCAGCGCAATCGCCAGGTCATATGCCGATCCCTCCTTTGGAACATCCGCAGGGGCCAAATTGACAATTATTTTTTTCTGAGGAAAGTCAAAGCCACTATTTACTAGCGCCGTTTTTACTCTCTCTTTGGCCTCAGCTACGGCTTTGTCGGCAAGCCCCACGATACTAAACCCAGGAAAGCCTTTGTCAGCTACATCCACTTCTACTTCTACCAAAAAACTCTCCAAACCCACACAAGCCACGCTCATTATTCGTGCCAGCATACTTCAATATATAACAAAACCCCGAGTTCACGGGGTTTATTACTAAACAGGAAGCAGGTACCGATAGAGATCAATGCCAAGAAATACCCAGATCAACACATAAACAAGCCTAATAACCACAAGCATTATAGCGTCCGTGTTATTTGACGGCCTCGACAAAACATCAGTATAAGCCAAAAACAAACTTGCCAAAAACAACGGGACAATTACAACAACTGGCACGCATACCTCCATAATTTCAAAGTTTGGCCTATTCTACCACCCTATACACATTTTATACACACTTTATCCCATATACTTGCAAACCAGCCTCAGATGTGTTAATATAACCCTCTGAACCTTTAAACAAAAAATCTAATTCTCGAAAAGGAGGTGTGCGTGTCTACAATCTATTTAGTCCGTCACTTCTCTACGGGATTTGACAACAATAACCCAAAAAAGCAATATCAAAGCAAAAATTTGTCCAAAAATGGTCGTGCCGACGGTCAAATTGCCGTCAGATATTTTGCGGACAAAGGTATCAAACGAATAATTACAAGCGAGTTCACAAGAGCAAATGAATCTGGTCACCTAGCCCAAAAGCATCTTGCCAAAAAAGGTAACTTGCTAGAAGTGGAAACCAGCTCTCTTTTGAATGAGTGGTGGATTCCAAATATTTGGGGAGAAAAGCACAAAGATCTCCATAGTTACTTTGCTTGGCGAAAAACGGTTTTTGAAGAACTTCAAGTAAGATCAATCTTCGACTCAGATAGTGAGTCTCTCTGGAATCTTTATCAAATCAGAGTCCCAAAAGTTTTGGACTTACTTAGAGGAGGACAAGAAAACAAACTTATTTTCACACACAGCCAGCTAATTGCCACAACTATAAGCTACGTTGAAAACGGACCAAAAATTTCTGCAGAAAGACTTGTAGAATCGTTTGGAAACTTTTTCCCAAAAATTTGTGGCGCAGTTGCTGAGATCCATTGTGACGATTACACAAAAAAGCTTACACTCATTGATCACAATTACATTAAACACATCCCGAAATGACATAACTCATTTCGGGATTTTTTTGTATCGTGTTATAAAAGTATGCAAAATCGCGCGCAGATACCCCCTCTGAGCACTGCGAAGTGGAGGCATGCGAGCACGGTTTTTGTATACTTTTATGACAAAGGGTAGAAACTAAACCCTCCAATATTTTCCATTCCTCTCCTCTACTTGCCCCAACAAACTCATCTCCGTTAACTTAGATAATAAGTCACTCATTTTTATTTTTAATATTCTTCCAATATCATCAACTGTTTTTGGTTCGTCAGAAAGTAGTGACAATATTGGATCATAACTATGTCGATCTATTAACAAGGACATCTGTCCTACACTCAAATCCATTTCATTCAAAATGTCACCAGAGCTTGACACCAATTTTGCCTCTCCACTTTTTATTAACCAGTTTGTCCCCTCCGCCACCTTACTGGTTACTTGCCCCGGAACTGCCAATACTTTCTTCTTATATTGCTTTGCATATTTGGCTGTTATCAAACTTCCAGATTTTTCCGCTGCCTCCACTACCAAAATTGCATCCGAAACTCCTGCCATCACCCTGTCTCTGGCCGGAAATGTCCACAATTCTGGCTGTTTATTTCCTTCATATTCTGACAGTATCAATCCATCTTTTTCTAATATTTTCTCATACATTTCTATATCATTTTCAGCTACTTTCAGGTCAATTCCCCAGCCCAAAATGGCAATCGTTTTTCCTCCAAATTCCATACAAGTTTTATGTGCTTTCTGGTCTACTCCATACATAAACCCAGATACAATCACTACCCCAGCACTCACCAGCTCACCCATCCACTTCTCTATTACTTTAGCCCCATATTCAGTCATCCGTCTCGACCCGACAATGGCAAGCCTAGGATAATTCCCGGTAAGCAACTCAATGTTCCCCTTATAGTAAATATTTTTTATGGCCGGCTTGACACTTTTTATATTCTCTCCCCAACTCTCTTTCTCAAATGCCTTATACATATAAATATTAAACCAAATTAAAATTGCGAGCGTGTATACAAAACCGCGCGCAGTCATTCCCAAGAATCTATTAAACATTGCAGGTGCAGAAGTACTAGCAAAAGCGCACACAACTATGTACATGCGAACGAAGTGAGACAGTAACGAGGTGAGTACGCATTTTGCGGTACTTCGAACCAAAATTGTTTAATATCATCAGCAAATCTGCTAAAATGAAGTCGTGACTATCGAATTTACCAACGCCACCCCAGCCAAACAATCTTCTCTTATCTCAAACCTGCTTTTGGGACTATCATTTGTCTTCCTTTTTGCTCCCATCACTCTCATAGTCCTTGGCTACTACACTAGTCTACCTACCGGCACCCTAGTCTCACCCATTCCCCAAGGAGTTCTAAGTACTGTTCCAACTCCATCACCCAAACAAGATGTTGTTATTGCCAACCAGGCTACGGAAATTTCCTCAGCTAGTGCCACTACCCAAACCAACTCTCAAGAAAAAACAGTAACAATTGTTGCCAATACGGCCGAATTAACTGTTACCGATCCTGCCGTCCTCGAATCTAGTCAGATTTACTTAACCAACAAAGAAGGTGACAAATCTCTCTATTCGATAAAGAGCAAATCAGTCGGTCAATTTGTAGTTGTCAGTAACTCTGTAAGCAATCAGGATCGTCTGGTTGACTACCACATCGTCAATCCCTAAAATGGTCTGTAATGACCAAAATTAAGCAATTTCCCCAACTAATTCTTCAGTATCTACCAAGCTTAATTTTTTTAATCGTTCCCCTATTTTTTCTTACCAACACTATCGACTTCTTCGCTTTTAATAAATTCTATTTACTAAATGTTTTAACCACTATCGCCATAACTTTCTGGTCAATCAAAAACATTTTAGAAAACAAAATTAGTTTGAACTTCTCACCAGCTACAACAGGTCTCTTTTTGCTAACTCTCTTCCACTTTCTCTCCACTTATTTCATTAGCCCTACCAAAGTTTTAAGCTCCACCGGAATCACCACTCTCTTTGCCGCCATTTTTCTTGTTCATCTTTCTCACACCTCCACAAAGCTTTCAGAAAACAAAATACAAATTAGCCTTTACTCGCTACTAACCTCAGCCACACTCCTAAGCTTAGTCACCATTTTTCACTATTTTGGTCTAACAAAATTCTTTTTCCCAGAGTACCTAGTCGAAAGCAAATTTTTCAACCTCACTGGCAGTGTTCTCTCGGCACTTACCTTCACCATTCCTCTTATCGTGGGACTTATTACCTTGATCCTAAACGAAACAAATACTCTCAAAAAAACTATTTACCTTATAACCACTTCCATATTGGCAACTGCTACCACTATAAATATCCTTCTTATCCTCCCAAGCGGTTTCAAGTCGCTAAATATTCTGCCTCTCAATACCAGTTGGTCTATAGCCCTAGATATCTTCAAGTATCCCGGAACTGCTCTCGTTGGCACCGGACCAGAAAACTTTCTTAGTAGTTTTACCCGTCTTCGACCAGTCTACCTAAACTTAAATGAAAAACTATGGAACATGAGATTTAGCGAGTCCGGATCGCTACTACTTACCCTTTTTACTACTACCGGACTTCTTGGTGGACTCAGTTTGGTTTACATATATCTCAAAAGCATTATTCAACCACTCAGATTACTAAAAGACAAAGATAAGGAAAACAAAGGTTTACTTTCTTTCTTTACCGCCTCTTTGTTAACCTACTTTATATTGACTATCTTCACCCCAATGGGAATAGTTAGCATTATCACTTCTCTAGTTATTATCTCTATCATTACTCAAATTCTAAAAAATGAAAACTCCTCAAATATTAAAACACTTCACCTAAATATCAGTAGTGACGGTAACACTTCCACAGCTCTCTCAAGATTCTTACCTATAAGCGTTCTCATAATCACTATCACCACTCTTGCTATTTACTGGAACTTTGGCTCCAAGTTTTATTTAGGCTCTATCAAGCTTCATGAAGCAAATTTAGCAGCCAAAAGTGACCTGGGTGTTTCATTTCAAAAACAAATAGAGGCTCAGAAACTAAATCAATATGACTCAACTTACTCACTACTACTTTCTAATACCTACCAACAAGTTGCTCTCTTCTATCTCCAAAAACAAAGCCCAACCGAAACAGACAAAAAAAATAGCGCCGAGATGATGCAACGTAGTATCGATGCTGGTAGACTCGCCGCCAAAATAGATCCCTTCAACGTAATGGTCTGGGAAAACCTCTCAAACATTTACCAGTCTTTCATCGGTTCGGCAGATGGTGCCACAAATCTTGCTATCTCTCATCTTGCCCAAGCCATCTCGCTAGACCCCACCAACCCCAAGCTAAGACTTCAGCTTGGTATCCTTTACTACAACCTCCAAGACAAAGAACAGGCTGTTAAGCTTATCAACCAAGCAGCCGAACTAAAACCAAACTGGAGTCTACCTTACCAAAATCTCTATCGCATTTATTTAGAAGAAAAAGATAACGAGCGAGCAAAGATCTATCTGCAGGAGGCTATAAAATACTTAGAAAACAACTCCGAAGACTTTCAAAAACTCCAAGAGGAACTGATAAATCTCAACCAAAAAACAAACTAATTGTGGACCTGGAGGGAATCGAACCCTCTTCTCATCCATGCCATGGATATATTCTACCGGTGAACTACAGGCCCAGTACCAAATATTTTACTATAAAATAACTACCTGAGGGCTCTTAGTTAAACGGTATAACATGGCATTCGCATTGCTAAGTTGGGGGTTCAATTCCCCCAGAGTCCACAATTATTAAATTTCTCCCTTGTGGAGGAATTTTGTAATTGTTTATGGGAATTGAAAGCCGGAGCACGACGGTGCGAGGCAGGCCTTGAGGCAAGTTCAGCAGAACTTGACCGAGAGGCAATTCCCCCAGAGTCCACAGCTCCCACCTATTACATCCCAAACCTGTTAAACTTAAACCCACTGGTCAATTGGCAAATTATTAGAGCCAAAAAGACCAAAAAATATTATGACAGGTACAGTAAAAAAGAAAGTAGACGACAAAGGGTTTGGTTTTATAGCAAGAGAAGGTGAAGAAAAAGACCTCTTCTTTCACAGAAACGACCTCCAAGGAATAACCTTCGAAGAACTACAAGAAGGAGTAACCGTCAGCTTCGACATTGAGATGGGCGACAAAGGCCCTGCAGCCAAAAATGTCCAAGTAGTAAAGGCTGAATAACTTACACCTGTTCAAAAAGATCCCCTACTCTCTGTGGGGGATTTTTTTAGGCTAAAATACACTTATGCAAGATAAACTCCTCACCTGCCAAAACTGCCACAACCCATTTGTTTACTCTGTTTACGAACAACAAAACAGAAAAAAACAGAGTCTTTCTGATCCAGTTTACTGCCCCATCTGCTCATCCATCAAGCAATCTGAACTCAAACACCCCCCCAAACCCCATAAGTCTTGACAAACTCACTCCTATAGGTTATAATACAAAACATGGACACACAACCGTCCTAATGGGGTTTCATTTTGGAGTGGTGCGGCTCTCCGTTTACAACTCATGATGCTACCCAAAAACCTCTCCTGAGGCCTTAGGAGTTAATCAACCCGGTCCGCACAATCGGATTGAAAGCTCCAAAACACGCCGACCTTTACGCTTCAAGCGCTGGTCGGCTTTTTTTGCCTTAAAACTCCAGCTTCTCGTAATCTCCCACCACCGCCACACTAATCAATTCCTCTTTAAAAAGGTCTCTAGCCAACCCGCGAACATCTTCCACATCCACCCCATCAACAGCCGCCAGCAACTCTTCTGTGGTCTCCAAACTACCTCTAAAAGTCATATCCTCCAGTGCTCTACCCAAAACATTCTCTGGTTTGTCCAAACTAAGTGCCAGTCTGCCCTTAAAACAATCTTTTGCCGTCATTAGTTCTTCCTCTTTTATCACCCATTTACTCTTCTCATCCTCAAGCCCCAGACAAATTTCTTTAATCAGCCCAAAAGCCTCATTTATTTTAGCCTTCGGTAGTCCAGCTCCAATCAGCACTTCTCCATTGTCAGTCGACATCCCTACATCCGAGCCAATGGCATAAGCCCAACCCTTCTCTTCTCTGATTTCTTTAAAAAGTCGAGAGGTCATACCATCCCCTAAGATAATATTAAGCAGCTCCAATGCGTGTCGCCTCTCATCAAACATATCAAGGCCTGGGAAAGCCATCACCATTGCAGCTTGGTCCAATTTTCTACTAACCAAGGTTTTTTTTATTTTTTCACTCTTTTCCCAAGCAAATTTATTTTTTGCAGGTGTTTTACGAGTATCATCAACTAATTTGGCAAACTCAGCTTTGATCAACTCTAGTACTCTTTCTTCGCTTTCTATCGCCCCTACTACTCCAACGACAATATTCTCTGCCACAAACCATTTCTCAAAATAATTTCGCAAATCATCAACGGTCATCGCTTTTAAACTTTCCACTGTCCCAATAATTGGTCGACCCATATTAGTTTTTCCAAAAAGCAATTTATTGCACTCTTCTGCCGCCTTACTGTTTGGTCTATCTTCATACATATGGAGCTCTTCCAATATAGTTCCTCTCTCTTTATCAAAATGTTCCGGTGGGAGCAATGGTTCTGTTACAACTTGGGCCACAATACTCACGGCTTTCTCGAGGTGCTCTTTTGCCATCTTTACCCAAAAACCCATTTCGTTCTGACCA
>MFAQ01000015.1:0-1483 GCA_001776275.1 Candidatus Collierbacteria bacterium RIFOXYD1_FULL_40_9 | reverse complement strand
ATTTTCAACTGCCTCGTTTATGTCGTGCATTCCAGGAAACTTTTTGGTCCCCTTAAAAACAAAATGCTCCAAAAAATGAGCCGAACCAGCTTCCTTGTCTGTTTCTTCTCTACTCCCACTTCCAAGCATAACTCTGACTGTTACCGACTGTCTGTCTTCTGGAACCAGAACTACTTTTAAGTTTCCTATTTGGTGTATTTTTGGCGCAAATTTCATTCCTCAATTGTAACCCAACCAATATCAAAAAATAACATTTTTGTGTACTCAAAACAAAAAACACGTTTTTGATAAAAAAAACCCGCCTGCAAATGCAAGCGGGTTTATCGCGGACGGGCTTAGCTATTTCCGCCTCGACGATAAAGGGAGTACAAACCAAGGAAAGTTGATATCGAGCCAATCGAGCCAATCAATGTTGCTGTCTGGCGGCCGATAAAACCGTGAAGGTAAAACCAGGCGGAACCACCAACAAACAACAACAAAATTACGAGAGCTCCAAGCCCAAGCATTGCCAAACGAACTAACGGACTATCTTTCATTTTTCCTCCAACAAATTAGATTTTCAATCTAACCCATATTATACAAGAAAACGAGCTCTGTGTCATCTTTTCACCTGCCACCGAAGATTCTTACTGTCAAAAACAGCCTCAATTGTCCCCAGCTCATCCGTCCTCAACGCTTTTGCCCCTACACCTAACAATCTCTCTAAAACTTCTGGTGCCGGGTGACCATACGTGTTCTTCTTCCCCACCGATATTATCGCAAACTTAGGATTAATTTTTCTCAAAAACTCATCTGCACTACTATATTTAGAACCATGATGAGCAACTTTGAGAATATCAACTTCACCAAGTAGTCCACTAGTCATCAACGCTTTTTCGTTTTCCATATCAATGTCACCAGTAAACAAAACCGAAAAATCTTTATATATCATTTCCAATACAATCGAGGACTCATTGCTAATACTCGAACCTTCCATTGGAAAAGTCACATTGTTTTCACTTCCCTTAACTACATCAAAATACAAATTTTGATATAAAAATCTATCACCAACAATAGCTTTGTCTACCAACTTCCCTATTTTGTAATGTTTTTTTATCCCCCCTATAGCCCCTACATGGTCTTTGTCAGGGTGACTCAAAAAAACAATCTCAATTCTTTTGTCCCAAAACGGAATGTGCTGACCTAAGCAATTTAAGATCTTGTCCTCATAAGCACCGGTGTCTACAACTGCCTGAAAGTAGCCAAAAACGACCACCGCCCCATCTCCCTGACCAACATCACAAAAAATTAATCTCAGCTTCCCATCTGGCATCTCTTGCCAAATCCACAGCAAAAGAAATAGCAAGCAAACAAGACCCCATCTTTTCCAGTCCACACTTTATTTTGTCACAAAAATGACATCCTCCCCGCACAGACTTCGCTAAGCTCGCTTGTACGGGGTTTCCTGGTGGTATTTTTGAGAAAACTAGCTAACTTTCTGTGG
>MFAQ01000014.1 GCA_001776275.1 Candidatus Collierbacteria bacterium RIFOXYD1_FULL_40_9 | reverse complement strand
ACTCTCATTGTCAAATTCTTTGTATCTACCTTCGACTGAATCAGAATATGATGCCCTGTATCGTTTAGGAATTTAAAATCAGTGGTAGGAGAAAAAATGGTTGCATCAATACCAGGAGGGCTATCTTGCTCGTAATACCCAACTCTGTAGGCGTGAGCTTTTCTTTCTGTTATTGGAAAACCAAAGTCAAGAGCTGCTCTAAACATAGTTGTAGAAACCTGGCAAACGCCACCACCGTCACCCAAGACCGTTTTTCCTTGACTTATTACATATGCCGTCTGATATCCAGTTTGTCGACTTATTTCACCCACTGCCTTGTTAAAAGAGAACTCTTCTCCAGGTGGAATAATAACGCCATTAATTCTAGATGCAGCCAAATTAACATTAAAAACTCTTCCAGGTATTGAATGGTCAAAACTCGACTTACCAACAGCGATTAACTCCTTAATTCCAAAATTGTTTATATCACCTGTTTTAATTTTTGGCTCTTCATTTATTACGGAAATTTCAACTGTATCAATATTCTCTTTAATAGCTGTCTCTATTTGTAGAGCCAGTTTTGGTCTGTCAACCAAAACTCCAACCACTTCCGGTTTAAACTCTTTTACTCTGCCATCTACAAATTCAAAAACTGCATCTTTTGGCTCTGTCTCTATTTTCTCTGCTATTTCATCTATTAATGAAGACAAATAAACCTGGTTCAAATAGTCACCGTTAAGCCCAAGTAATAGGGAAATATCTTTTTCCTCTAAAAATTTATTGTATTCTTTGTATTTTAGTAACAGTTTCTTTTCCCCCCAGTTATTGAGAAGTTCAATTGCTTTAGTTGTTTTTTCTGTGTTTACTTTTGTGTCTATTTTTTCAACTGACAAAATAACAGGGCTGGGCTTGGGGTTAGACAGCTCTCTTGTCGTTTTCTCTATGAAATCCTTTCTGTTTAGAGATAGGCCATCGACTCCTTCAACTAGTACATATTTACCAAATACTTTTTTAAAAGTTGGCCAGACAGGCTCAGTGTCAATCTTTCCTGCCAAGGTCTCTGCAATATCATCCAGGGTTCCGCCTTCAATAGCAATTGGCAAATTTAGATTAACAGGAGAGAAAAACAAAGAAACTTTCGTTTTAGCATCCAAAAAGAAATTACCGCTTCTCCCAACCGAGTAAGCCTGGTCTACTGCCCATTTAAAATCTCTGTTAACTTGTGGTATTTCTATAACTCCTATTTCCTCACCATCGTAAATGACACTTAGATTACTGCTTTCATTGTCAAAACTACTCTTTAGTTTAATGATTGCCTCCTCAGGTGTCATTTTTGAAATATCAATGTTTGAAACACTCAATTTTTGATATATTCTTCCTTGTAAACTAACAAAGAAACCGACAAGGACAGAAAAACCGATCAATGCAATTCCAGCCAGAGTTAATAGTAAGTTTCTAAAAAATTTCATATCTAGTATACTTATTTATAGTACAACGCCACTTCTAATTATGGATAACCAATTTCCCAAACCAGGACCAATCAAACCCCCAGTACCTCCAATTTCTGGGTCGAGTCAGCCAGCTAGTAATCCTATACCAGCCAGCACTTTCGGACCACCACCAATAATTAGCAACCCAAGCCCCAGTCTTACTCCAGCCAGCGCCAAAAAGTTTTCAAAACCACAGATACCGACCATTGCCATTATTATTCCAATCGTTTTGCTTGTTTTGGTAGGAGGTTTCTTTTTAATTAGAAGTCTAACTAGTGGTGGATCAAAGACTACAGACGGACAACCTCTTCCCGCAAAAACTACAAACACAAAGACTATTACTATTAACTATTTTGGCCTCTGGGAACCAAGTCAGGTCATGAAACCTGTTATAGACGCCTTTGAAAAACAAAACCCAAACATAAAAGTAAACTACCTGCCTCAGTCTTCGCAAGATTATCAAGAAAGATTAATGACTAATTTATCTGGCCAGACCCCACCTGATGTCTTTAGACTACACACCACTTGGTTACCTCTTTTTGCAAAATATATTCTTCCTGCCCCAGCCAATACTATTTCTGCAACCGAAATAAGCACCAACTTCTATCCTATTGTTAGCAAACTCCTTGTCTCTAATGGTCAAGTCTATGGTATTCCCATGACAGTTGAAGGTTTAGGTTTGTTTGTAAACACTTCCATGCTTGCTCAGAAACAAACCAAAAACCCAAAGACTTGGGAAGATTTGGTAACTGCAGCAAAAAGCCTGACAGAAGTAGATCCTGCTACCAGCAAAATTACTCGTGCCGGAGTTGCTTTGGGTAATACAAGTAACGTCGACCATTGGCCAGATATTGTTTCTCTAATGTTGTTACAAGCCGGGGTCAAGATGAACAACATGAAGTCGCCAGAAGTCCAATCTACATTAGATTACTACACCAAATTCGTCACCAAATTAAAAGTTTGGGACGAAACCTTGCCCCCTTCAATCATTGCCTTTGCCAACGAAAAAGTTGCCATGATCTTAGCCCCCAGCTGGAGAGCCAGAGAAATAAAAGCCATGAACCCTTCTCTTTCTTGGGAAGTTATTCCAGTACCCCAACTTCCAGACGTTGAGCCCCTCAACTGGGCTTCGATCTGGTTTGAAACTGTTTCCAAGGAAACCAAATACCCCCAAGAGTCTTGGAAGTTCGTCAGCTTCCTAGCTTCAGCTAATGCTCAACAACTACTTTTTGATTCTGCTAGTACAGAAAGATCTTTTCCTCAGTCGCCTGCCAATAAAGTAACTGCAAGTAATGCGGTTAAAAACCTTGTTGTGGCCCCATTTGCTACTAGTATGGAAACTGCCAGTACTTTTTATACGGCATCAATGACGAGAGACAGTAAAACCGCCCTAAATTCAAGACTAATAAAATATCTAGAAGATGCCATTAACTCATTCGCCTTAAGCCAAGATGGAAATAAAATTATCGAAACTTTAGATAATGGATTTAATCAAGTTCTCTCAGAGTACGGACTAGTCACCAAAACTGCCCCAGCCACTACGAGTCAATGAGTTTTTGGGGTAGGGTAAACAAGACTTATGCCTATGGCAAAATTTTTAACTACAAAAGGAGTTTAGAAGAGATATATTTCTGGTTAATCGGTGATAAAAGAATTTCCCAAAAAACTTTTTTTAAAAAAATATCTTCAAAAAATAAAAACTTTTTACCAAAATCCAAAACAAACAAGAACAGTCTTAAAAAGATAGAACTGGCAAAAAAGGAGCTGTCTTGGGTCTTAAAGTTTCCCTTAATTTGTTTTATTGGTATTACTGGCTCTGTCTCCGCCAACAACGCAAAGAAAAATGACGATATCGATATTTTTATCATTACAACTCCTCACTCATTGTGGTTAGCTAGACCAATTTTCCTTTTATATCTGGAAATTAGAGGTTTAAGGAGAAAGAGAAGCACTCCATACTCTAAGCAAAGTGATTTGATTTGTACTAATCTCTGGATGGACGTTTTGAATCTCTCAGTTCAAAAAAAAGACCGCAATTTATATACTGCCCACGAAGTCTTGCTGGTACTGCCAATAGTAAACAAAAATGACACCTATCAAAAGTTCCTAGTTTCAAATTCATGGGTAAAAAAATACTTGGCCAACGCCTATTCGATTATTAGCTCAAAAAAAAGATTCAAAGAAACAAATTCAAACTTTTGGTTTCTTTTGTCTCCTTTTAATTTATTTATGTATCTAGTTCAAAGAATTTTAATGTTTCCAGTCTCCAAAGGGGAGAGGGTATCTTATTTTCAAGCATTCTTTCACGACCAAAATTATTCAAAAAAAGTTTTGTCAGAACACAACAAGGACAAAAGTAACTATAATTAACTAAAATGAACTTCTTTATTCCATATATCTATCAGCCATTTTTTAATATTTTAGTTGGTCTTTATTCGTTAACCGGTAACTTCTTGGAAACTCCAGACATGGGTATAGCGGTGATCTTTTTTGCAGTTGCTGTCAGACTAATCCTCCTACCCTTTGATCTTGTTGCTGAGAGATCTGATGAAGAAAAATTTAGAATCGCCCAAAGAGTCAGTGAGTTAAAAAAAGAATACACCGACAATCCAATAGTACTAAGAGATCAAATTAGGGTGGTTATGAGACAAAGTCCAGGAGCTATTCTCTCCGAAATGTTTACAGTTTTAGTCCAACTAACTATCATTATTGTTCTTTATCGAATTTTTAGTACTGGTCTAGAAGGGGAGGACATGCATTTGCTTTATTCTTTTATGCCAGCAGTAGAGGAGCCAGTCAACCTCCTCTTTCTTGGTAAGTATGACCTCTCACATACCAACAGTACCTTAAATTTAATTCAATCGATAATGATTGCTATAAGCGAATATATACACCTCAATGTCTCACCAATTAAGCCTAGTCGTCGTGAATTTTTGTCGCTTGTAATTATTTTCCCTATAGTTTGTTTCTTGGTTTTTATGTTTCTCCCTTCTGGGAAGAAGGTCTTTATTATTGCCTCCTTGGGTTTCACTATTGTCTTGAGGCTAATAAAACACGTGTCTTACCTTTATTTTAGCTCTAAACAGGCACAACAGACAGAAGCTGTAGTCATCCCAACAACCACAGAAACTCTCCAAAAGGAGGTATAATCAACATATGGCCGATTTTGATAAGCTCGTTGTTTCTTTCCTCGTCGATGAGGTTGTCGGCGGTTTTTTTATATCCGTTCCCCCAGGACACGTCGCCTGTGTTTATGATAGGGGACTGGGAGTGCTCAAGAGGGTCTGGGGGCCAGGTTTGCATCTAAAAATTCCCTTTTGGCAAATTGCTAAGCTTTTTAATGCCCGTGTCCTAGAATATACAATTCGTCATGGTTTTGATATCAATATCAAGGAAGCCTTGGGGGACGAGCCCATTGCTGCGGTTACTAAAGACGGAAAAAATGTTTCTATTGAAGGCTCCATTCTTTTTCGCTTAGATAAGGCAAATGCGCCCGAACTTTGGGAAAACATTGGAGATAATTTTGTTTCTAAAGTAATTCGCCCCTATTCTCGTAGTCGAATAGCGTCAGCTTTTAGTAGCTATAGTCTAGACAGTATCGGTGAAAACAGATCAAAAATTGAGTCAGATATTAAACAGGAACTTAATCTCCTTTTTCATGACAAGGCATTAATCATTGAGAATGTCTTACTTTCAAATGTTTCCTCCCTTCCAGCATAAGGTTCTCGTTGTTATACTTTAAATATGTCTTCTGCTAACTACTCTGTGTTGCAAATTCGCCCCGCCAAAGACTCACTGGCTGGGCAAACAGCTTTTGTCGAATTTTTATCTTCTCTAAAAAGTTCACTAAAGGATGGTTTTTGGGAAAGACTTTTGGGAACCTTTGAAACCATTTGTTTGGAAATTGTCAATTTAAACCAAACAACTTTTTTTATCATTTCTTGCCCAGAACGCCTCGAACACCTCATTAAATCTCAAATTGCCGCTCAGTATCCCACAGCTCTCATTACTCCTATGAAAGATTATCTGCCAGACTGGGTAAATCACGGTCAGCCAGCAGTAGGACAACTTGTCTTGTCTGGTCCATCCCATCTCTCAATTAATAGTACTTTGGATGACAAGGTCGACCAGATCGCTGCCATACTAGGTGGTCTTTCTCGTGTCCCAGCTGGCCAAGCAACTGTCATCCAGATTTGTCTGTTTGCGGCTCCAAAAAATTGGCAAAAAAATGTCAGGTCTATTATGGAAAAGGGTATCCCTAGTAAGGACCCACTAAAACCTCCCTCCCCACATCCTCAAAAGGCAATTATTGAAAAAAAACTTGCCTATCAAGCTTTTTCAGTGGATATCCGTCTTGCCGCTGTCACTCATGATCAAAAAACTTCCAGCCAACTTCTTTCTCAGTTGTCTGCGGCTTTCGGTACATATGGTCTTTCTGAAGGAAATAGTTTTTCTCTCAAAGTTCCCAAAAATCCAAACTCTGTCGGCAAGCTAAAACAAATGATTATCGATAGATCAGCTAAATATTCTAATCAGTTTCAATTTTTAAATTATGGCGAGATTGCCTCACTTTTTCACCTTCCAAATGCAAATTTGTCTGCAATCAAGGGAATTGCTTGGGGAAAGTCACTAAAAGGTGAGGCACCAATCAATCTTCCTGTTGATGAAGATATTTCCGATAACGAAAGAAATCTTTATAACTTTTTTGCCAAGACAGAATACAAAAATCACCTGGCTGTCTTTGGTATGAAGAAGGGTATAGACAGGTTAAGACACACTTATATTTTGGGTAAATCTGGTACCGGTAAATCAACCCTTATTGGTCGTATGGCAATAAATGATATCCAACACGGTGAAGGTGTTGCTTTTGTAGACCCACATGGTGATGCTGCCGAAATACTACTAGACTTCATTCCAGAGGACCGTATTGATGACGTTGCATATCTAGACCCATCAGTTCCTGGAATTTCTTTCTGGATGAATCCTTTATATGTCAAAAACCCAGCTCAGGGTGAAATGGTTGCTTCCAGTATTGTCTCCATCTTTAGTAAACTTTATGGAAACTCCTGGGGGCCTCGTCTTGAATATATCTTGCGCAACACTTTACTCACTTTGGTCTACAAACCAGAAACAACTCTCTCAGACGTTCCCAGAATCCTAACTAACAAAGACTTCCGCGAAAAAGAGTGTCTGGTCCATGTAACCGATCCAATTCTTGTTAATTTTTGGCGCGATGAATACGACAAATACTCCGAAAAATTTCAAACCGAAGCTATTGCTCCAATTCTTAATAAAATTGGTCAATTTGTGACCTCACCTACCATCCGCGACATCATCAACCACCCCAAAAGTACTGTCGACTTTGAGGATATGATGAACTCCGGTAAAATTGTCATCCTAAATCTTCCCCAAGGAAAAATTGGTGAAGATAACGCGGCCCTCCTTGGTGCCATGTTTATCTCTCAAATCCAAATTGCTGCCATGAACAGAGCTAATATGGCAGAAGAAGACCGAAAAGACTTTTTCCTTTATGTCGACGAGTTTCAAAACTTTGCTACCAGCTCTTTCGTTAAAATTCTCTCTGAAGCACGTAAATATCGACTAGGCTTAATTCTGGCCAACCAATACATCGCCCAGCTTCCAGAAGAAATTCAAAATGCCATTTTTGGTAACGTTGGTACTGTCATGAGTTATGTCGTGGGCGCCTCCGACGCTGACAGAATTATGAAAGAGTTAAATAACCTCTACACCGCTGACGATCTTGTTGGTCTTGGTAAATATCAGCTGGCCATGAAGATGTCTATAGAATCTCAAATGTCACAACCTTTCTCTTCTTATGGTCTGCCACTGCCCGATACCAAAACCCATCAAAAAGAAAAAGTTCTCAAGGCTACCTACGAAAAATACTACAGAAAAATTGAACCTATGGACATGTCTCAAGTTACTGCTGTCATGACTCCTGCTGCCAAAAGATACACAGAACCTCCCTATGTTCCCAAAGCCCTAAGAACACCAGAAAATACACTCAGTAAAAACGACTATCGTCCACAACAAAACGACCAAAGCGGTCCCAGGCCTGCATATCAACCCAAAGCACCTTATGTGCCTCAACTAGGTCCACAATATCAAGGAAAGCCAGCTACAACCGAAAAAGTCGAAAAAACCTACTTTATGTCCTTTCCAGTTCCGGAACAAAAACAGACTCCCTCAACACCAATCAAAGAGCCAACCAAAGAGGAGTTAGACGCACTGCGAAAGGAAGGACTTCGTCCAAGTGTTGTCGGTTGTTTTATAAACAATAAAAAACTACTCATGGTCTTCCAAAAAACCTTTAACCTTTGGCAACTTCCTCAAGGGGGGATTGAAAATGGCCAATCACTTTTTGAAGGATTTGATAAAGAAATCGCTGAAGAAGTGACTGATGACTTTGTTAAAACCCATAAAGAGCTAAAAATAATTGGCGTTGATAAAATCGAGTTTCCTCCAAGCAAACAAGGTTTGAGAGACTTAAAGACCGATTCCGGTGAAGAAGTTGTTATGAAGGGTAAATACTATTATTTTGTTGTTACTAATACGGACGAAACTAAAATAACTACTGACGCAACTGAATTTTCCGACTATAAGTGGCTAAACTTCGAAGAATCATATAAACTGATAAAAGAGACAAATACTGGTGGTAAACTCAGAATTTACACCCAACTTCTTCATCTCTTAAAAACTCAAGGTTATTTAGAATCAGTAAGCCCTCAAAACAATGAACCCAACCGACCTGCCCAACAAAACACAGCAAGAGCCTTCTCTCCCTACTCTTCCCAATCTAGGCCTGACAATCGCCCTCCAAGACGACCTTATAACCCTGCCTCAAGACCATCAAACAACAATCAAAACCGACCTGCCAACCCAGGAAACTCAAGGAACAACTAATTCTCAGTCTCCAGATTTCTCTCCTCCTTCTGGTTGGGGAAAAAACCCAGTTGATACTTCTCCAAAAATAGTGCTTCCCGAATACCCAGAAAATGAAGATCACGGGGAAAACAAGGAATCTGGCTTGGTCAGATTTGTAAAAATATTTTTGATTGCCGTAGCTCTAATACTTCTCGGAGTTCTCTTAGGAATTTTAGCTTCATCTTTCTTTGGGGCCAGTATTGCAAATAATCCACAAATACCTAAACCAACTCAAGTTATGGACAACAACTCCATGCTAGTACCTTCTGTTGCTAGTCAAAGTGCTGATTCGGAAAAAGTATCTGAAGCCAACTACACTAACAAAATCGAATATAGAAACAACGGTGCCGGTGCCTACTCCTTTGATCTCCTCTTAACCGATGATTGGAAAATTGCTACCAAAAGTACAGATAAAAATAATATCAGCATCAAGTTAATCAATCAGGATCTTTATGTAAATCTTTTTTATAACCCAACTTCAAAAACTTCAAAATCCGAAGTCTGTCTTCAATCAGAAGAAATTGCTCCCAAAAATATCCCTTATTTAAAATACAGCCAGTATAAAGATCTTCAGGTAGGCGATCTTGCTTGGCGACTTGTTAAAAACTCTCAATCTTCACAAAGTGCCAGCTATTTGATTTGCGAGCAAAATAGCAATAATCAGTATGTAAGTCTTACCAGTGTCGGTTTTATAACCTCTGGTAAAGAAAATGGAAACGAAACAAACACCACAGAAGAAAATAAAATTTTAAGTCTCTTTAAAGGTCTAAAAATAATAACCTCAACCAGCTCCGCCACTCCCAAAAAGTAAAAAAATACTTGACAACTCTCAAAGAATAGATTAAAAATAGCACTCAGGATAATTGACTGCTATTTTCTGTTATACTCATTCTTGTCATTGCGCGATTCGGTAATCCGAACCAAAGCAATCCAGAAAAAAAATAATTTACAAATTAAATAACCAAATAAAATGTTTAACAACTTTTCTCCAACCGATCTAAACCCAGCTCCTGGGTACATATTAGTCGAACCGGCCAAACAAGAGAAGAAAACCGCCTCCGGTCTTTACTTGCCAGATACACATACCGAAAAACCTCAACATGGAACCGTTTTAGCTGTCGGCGACAAACTAGTTAACGACAGAGGGGTAGAGGTTAGTGCTCCCGTTAAAAAAGGGCAAAAAGTTCTCTATAAAAAATGGGGAGGTAACGAAGTTCAAATTGGTGACACCGAATACCAATTCCTACGCTTTGACGACATTCTTGCAGTTATTAGTAAATAAATAATTTTAAAAAATGCCAAAACAAATAATTTACGGAGAAGAAGCTAGAGGTAAGCTCCTTTCTGGTGTTAACAAGCTAGCTCGTGCTGTAGTTACAACTCTAGGTCCTAAAGGACGAAACGTCGCTATCGACAAAAAATGGGGAGCTCCAACAGTTCTTCATGACGGTGTGTCTGTTGCTAAAGAAGTAGAACTTGCCGACCCATTTGAAAACATGGGTGCCCAGCTAGTAAAAGAAGCTAGTAGTAAAACCAACGACGCTGCCGGAGACGGAACTACTACCGCCACCTTACTTGCTCAGCAAATGGTT
>MFAQ01000013.1 GCA_001776275.1 Candidatus Collierbacteria bacterium RIFOXYD1_FULL_40_9 | reverse complement strand
AATATCAAAAAAGCTGCCCAAAAGAAATTGCTTAAAATTATAAGCAGGTTACCTTTTGTGGATAAACTGTCTGGACTTTGGTGGAGGATTGGGTAGGCTGTTAGTAAAAGTGTACCAAGTAGCGCGAAAAGAACACCAAGCCACTCCTTTGGTCGGACTTTTTCTTTTAAATAAACTAGACCACCAAGAAGTACAAAGATGGGACTGGTACTTTCGATGATGGAACTTTCGATGGCGGTACTAGCGGACAAACCATAAAAAAGTGGGAGTAGGGTGAGGGGGGTGCCAAGTAAGGCAAGTGTAAGGTGGTGGGGAATATTGATACGATGTTTGTTTTTGGATTTGTAGATTAGAAAAATTGGAAAAAACAAAAACGTAGCTAAAACGAAGCGGTAAAATAGAAAAACTGGTGGTGAAATAAACTGAAGTGAGTGTTTGATGATCGGTACAGCAGTGCCCCATAAAATAGCATTGAGTAGTAGCAGTGAGTAAGCAATAGTTCTATTATTTCCGAGTCGGGCAGACATGAGTTTCATTGTACATAAATAGAACTCTAGGAATCAAGAACCCAAGAATAAAAAGGCAAACGGTGCTAGATTATAGTTTAATGGCTTTGGACAGGGAAAATTTGCCTTGGTATTTTTTGGTGATACCCAAGATAGTATCACCATCTTTAAAGTCTTCTAGCTTGACCGTGTTTTTTCTGGAAAGTGTGAAGTTTGTTTCTTGTCCATCAATAATTAAAGTAAAGGTCTTTTTCTTAAGGTCAATTTTGTTGATGGTAGATACCCGTGTTTTGGAAATGACGATATTGGTTTCGTCGAGAGGAGCCAAAACATAAAGGTGTTTACCTTCAAACACATTATCTTCGTTTTTTTGACCATAAACCAGAAGGTTGTCACCAATAGCAATGGAGCTAGTTTTGATTTGAGAAGTACCTTTAAATATGGTACTTTCCTCACTAATTAAAATTTGAAGAAGATCTTTTTCTGTTTCGATGGTAATGTTTTTAGTGCCAACGGTTTTTACTTTTCCGGTGTACCCAAGAAGTGATTTGCCTGCCGCTTCTTTTTGGATATCTAATTCAGTTGCGGTTACGTTTTCTTTGACAAGGTTTTTTATTTTATCGATGGTTTCAGTTGGTACGGCTGATGGAGTAGCTGTAGTTGCCAGGACACTGGTTGCAAAAAAGAAAAAAGTTATTATCAAAAAAGTGATTCTGTTCATTGATTTATAGGTTTGAGACTGTAATAAAGCTTAAAGGTTTCGGAAGTTAAACTATTGTCTTGATTAACAAGATCAACTTGAATATTATTTTCACCTGAGATGAGAGTAATTTTTTGACTAAAATTACCTGAGACATCTGTTTTGGTTATGACTTCATCATCTTCCCAAATAATTGCAAGAGAACTATTGGGTGTGGTTTTCCCCACAAGAGTTATTTCCTTTTCAAACAGGACTTGACCGGAGATGTGAGAGCTTAAGGTAATAGCGGGATTCTTTTTGTCTGTATTGGTGATTGGAACAGGAGTGAGAGTGGAGGTTGGGGTTGGGCTTTCGACTTTAAGGTTTTTTGTAGAATCATTGGCAATTTTGATACCATAAAGTATGATGCCGCCAAGGATGACTCCAATGATAATTGCAATAGAAACTTCTTTTCTCATGGGTATTCTGGGAAAGGATAACAGTTAGTAAGAGTAATTGCAACTTTTTTAATGAGGCTTGTCTATATGGTAATATGGACACATGGAAATTACCTACTTAGGACACTCTTGTTTTAAATTAAAAAGTAAAGCTGGTCTGGTGGTGTATATTGATCCGTTTGACCCGGCTATGGTGGGGGAGAGTTTGCCAAAGGATGTGGCAGATGTTTTGCTAATTTCACATAGCCACCAGGATCATAGCAATACTGAGGTGATTACTGGAGCGCTAAATAGAGATAAAACTTTTGTGGTTGATAAAGAAGGGGAGTATGAAATCGCTGGTGTACTGGTGACGGCATTAAAGACTTATCACGACAAGGTTGACGGAGCAGAGCGAGGGAAAAATTTGGTATTTTCGGTAATGATGGATGGGTTAAATCTAGTTCACTTGGGTGATTTGGGACATAAATTGAGTAGTGGCGCAATAGAAAAACTTGGAAGTGTAGATGTATTAATGACGCCAGTAGGAGGGGAATACACAATTGAGACAGAGACAGCCTTGGAAACAGTGAAAGATATATCGCCAGGTTTTATGATTCCGATGCACTACAAAACAGAAAAATCGGCAGATTCTCTTAACAAGTTGGCAACACTGTCTCACTTTTTGGAGAAAAATAAGTTTCCAACCACACCTGAGTCTGTTCACAAAATAAAATTAGAACAAAGCAGTATTCCTGAGGATACTCAGGTGCTCTTAATGAATGCCTAATATTAGAATTCCACCACATGCTGACGACGCTGAGAGGTCGATACTCGGCGCCATTTTGATAGACAAAAATGCTATTGTTGATATTTCGGTGGTTTTAAAACCGGAAATGTTTTATAACGAAAACAACGGGAAAATTTATGAGTCGATGGTTTCCCTGTATGAGAACAGAGACCCAATAGACGTTTTGACTGTTTCAAATTGGTTAAAAAGAGAAAAAGTTTTAGATAGAGTTGGTGGGAAAAGTTATTTAGCAGAGCTTTCGAACGAAGTGCCGGTGGCGTCCCATGTTCAAAAATATGCATCGATTGTTCGAGAAACGTACATTAAGCGACAACTAATTAGTGCTGGAGCAGAGATGGGTGAAATGGGATTTGACGAAGGCAAGCCTCTGGTAGAAATTTTGGATAAGGCGGAGCAAAAAATATATGCCCTGTCGCAAACTCATATCAAAAAAACTTTTGTGGCTATAAAAGATGCTTTGGCAGAAAGTTTTGATCGTCTGGATAACTTACATAATTCACCAGATGGTTTACGAGGTGTACCGTCTGGTTTTTCTGATTTGGATAATCTTTTGGCGGGAATGCAGGACAGTAACTTGATTATCCTGGCAGCGCGTCCAGGTATAGGAAAAACGACTTTTGCGACAAATATTGCTCAATTTGTGGCGGTAGAGAAGAAAATGCCAGTTGGGTACTTTGCACTGGAAATGAGCAACCTGGAAATGGTGGATCGTATGTTGGTTGGGCAGGCAAATATAGATGCTTGGAAACTAAAGACGGGAAACTTAAAGGATGATGACTTTGCAAGGCTTTCGGAAGCGATGGGGGTGATGGCAGACTCACCACTTTACATTGACGATACTCCCGGTCAGTCTATTTTGGAAATTAGGACAAAGGCGCGTAAGCTGCACTCGCAAGTGGGTCTAAAACTTTTGGTAGTGGACTACTTGCAACTTGTAGTAGGTGATAAGTCTTATGAGAGCCGGGTTCAAGAAGTTGGGGCCATATCGCAAGGTCTTAAGAATTTGGCTCGTGAGCTTAGGATTCCTGTGCTGGCCTTGTCACAGCTTAATCGTGGCATTGAAAGTAGAACTGACAAGTCACCACAGCTTTCTGACTTGCGTGAGTCGGGGAGTATTGAGCAGGATGCGGACGTGGTTATGTTTTTGTATCGAAACGATGATGCAGTTTTGGAGGATATAAAACTAGGCATAGCCAAACACAGAAATGGTGGACTTGGGGTGGTTGATCTTAAATTCCGAGGAGATAGGGTTAAATTTTATGGAGTTGATAGAGGCAGGAAAATCTAAGTAGTATAATATGGGATAAGATTCTATAGATAGGAGATAAAAATGGACCTTAACTTGTTGTTTGCTGTTAGTCTTATTGCTGTGGTTGTTGGTTTGTTATGGGGAGTTATTTGTCTGCTGATGTACAGAGGGACCACGACTTTATCTTATACACTGAAGGAGCGTTTTTCTGTGTTTTTGCTTATCTGTTTAATAACTGCGGTATTCTTTGGTTTCTACGCAGTCATTTCTGGCGTGACGCATTACTTTTATTATGTTGTTGCTTTTTTTGGAGTCAGTACTCCTACTGCTCTTATGCTATTGCCAAACTGGTTTGGCATTTATAGCAAAAAAGAAGAAACTGATTAGTTATCTGAGCTGTCGTTTTATGCGGCAGCTTTTTTGTGCTAAACTGGTTTTATACTAATACCAATTAAGTCCAAGTATGAACAAAAATTTTCCCTTTACTATAAACCCCTTGCCCTATGGATATGACGTTTTGGAGCCAGTGATCGATAAACAAACAATGGAGATCCATCACGATAAGCACCATCAAGCTTATGCGGATAACTTAAATAAAATACTTGAGCAAAACGCTGATAAGCAGAAGTTGGGGTTGGAAGAGTTGATGAAAAGTGATATTGCGGGAATAAAAAATAACGCTGGAGGAGTCTATAATCATGACTTTTTTTGGTCAGTGATGACAGCCCCGAATACTTCAAAAATGAGTGAGTCTTTGAAAGTAGTAATTGAGAAAAATTTTGAGACGGTAGATGAGTTTATGAGTAAGTTTGAGCTTGGTGGCCTCGGAAGGTTTGGTAGTGGTTGGGTCTGGCTTGTAAAAACCACTGATGGTAAGTTGGAAATTGTTTCGACGGCTAACCAAGACAATCCCTTGTCGGATGGAAGGCAGCCGGTGCTCGGACTAGATGTTTGGGAGCATGCTTATTACCTTAAGTATCAAAACAAAAGAGTCGATTATGTCAAAGCTTTCTGGCAGATAGTTAACTGGGTGAAAGTGGAAGATCTGCTAAATAATAGTTAGGTTTGTGCCGAGAGAGGGGATCGAACCCTCACGAGGTTGCCCTCACAAGTTTTTGAGACTTGAGCGTATACCATTCCGCCATCTCGGCATATTTGTATTTTATCTTATTTTGCTTGTCATTTAATATAAAAAAACTCCCCTTAGTGGGGAGGTTAGCTAAACTGGCGTTTGTGGTTTCGCCAGTGAATGAAGATTGCGATTGCTAATGCAATCAGAATTGCGCCAAAGGCCTGTGGGGCATGGCTTCCTGTAAGTGCAACCAAAAGTGCAAAGGGCATAATATTCTCCTTAGGTCATTTATTTAACCTATATTGTACCATGCCTTGGCAAGTAGGGGGTCTAAGGCTTAGAATAAGCCCATGATAGACGTGAATAAACTGAAGGTAGGTGTAACTTTTACAGAAGAGGGGACACCGTATAAGGTTACCAAGTATGACTTTACCAAGATGGGTAGGGGACATGCAACTATAAAGGTCAAAGCTAGAAACCTGTTTACAGGGAGTATAGAAACCAAAGGCTTTATTTCTGGAAATATGGTGGAGGATATTTTGCTAGAAAAGAAGCACTTACAGTATTTGTATAAAGACGATGAGAAAGCTTACTTTATGGATCCTAACACTTTTGAGCAAATTGAGATTGCTTTGACTGTTTTGGGTGAAGACGAGCTGTATTTGATAGAAGGCGAAAGAGCTTGGGTTTTGTTTTGGGGTGAGAAAATACTAGGTGTTGAGATTCCAGCTTCGGTAACTGTTGAGATAGCAGAGACAGAACCGGGAGCAAGAGGGGACACAGTTAGCAATGTCCTAAAGCCTGCTAAAATTGCTTCTGGGCTGACGGTAATGGTACCGTTGTTTATTAAGGAAGGAGACAGAATAAAGGTAAATACTGAGTCTGGGGAGTATACGGGGAGAGTGAATTAGATCTCAGATTTCGGATATCAGATAGAAACTTTTGGTCTTACTTGAAATAGGTGATGGCGAGGAGGGTAGCTATTTGTGGCAGTAGGCCCCAGAATTTATTGGGAATAGAGACATGAAACCATTTGTGAAATTTGTGGTGCCATTCCAGAAGAGGATGGTTGTGTTTTAAAAATAGCCTGGGAAACTCTATAAAGTCAGGTAGAAGTCCTGCAAACCAACCAAGCCAAACAAAAAGGTTAAAGTCCTTATTGTGTTGGAAAAGTAAGTAGGTAATTATTATGGAGAGTGGTAAGTCAAGGAAGAGTTCTTGGATAAAAGAGTGAGATTTTCGTTTTAGACCATGTGTTAGTCCTTGTCCCACATCCCAGTGTGGAACTCGATCTTGGAGATAATGTATCAGTACGGCGAGTGGTATAGAGACCAGAGGGTTGCTAATTTTTGAAACTATAAAGGCGCCACTAGGGCCGTGAGCAATAGAAAGCATTTGTTTTTTAGTATACACTAGAGGCATGGGTGAAGTAATAAGTTTTTCTGGTTTAAACATATACACTTTAGGCCTTTTTGTTGCTCTATCTTTTTTGTGGGGGAGTTTTGTTTTTTTAAAAAAATCAGCTGAAACACACTTTGAGGAAACTGCGGTTTTGGACATGATTGTTATGGCTGCATTTTGGGGGTTTTTGTTTGCGAGGGTGGGTTTTGTGCTCTTTAGCTCTGCCCAATTTGTAAAACACTGGGGGCGAGTGTTTATGTTTACTGAGTACCCAGGTATGAATAGATGGTTTGCATTATTGGGCTTTTTGGTGGCTGTGTTTTATAGTGTAAGAAAAAAAAGAGGAAAGATATTTGACTATTTAGATGTGTTTACTTTGGGATATTTTTTTGGAGTTTCCTTGATGTGGGTGTTGTTATCTTTGGTAAATTTTTCTTGGCAAAAGGTTTTGCTTGGCTTTTTGGGATTGGTTATTTCCACGATTTTGTGGAGAGTAGAGAAAACATACCGCTTCCTTGATTGGTACAAAGGATCCAAAACTTATGCCAGGACAGGGTTTGTATTTGGAGTGGGAACAATGATGACTGGGGTGCTTTATATTATTGAACTAGCGATAACTTTTGAGAAGAACTGGCAAGGATATGGTTTAGGAACCTTGTTGCTTGTTATTGGTCTTGCCTTGTTGTACATTAGGTCTGGTAGAATGTTAGAAGAAGATTTCGTAATAATAAAGAAATGGAAAAAAGTAAAAATAAAATAAGTTTTCCGGCTACCGTCTTAGCACCAATAGTACGATTTTTGCGAGGTGAAGAGAAAAAGCTAAAAACCTCTCGCAAAGAACTGAAGAACCAGGATCCATTTATATTGGGCAATAGAGATTCAGATAATTCAGTTGATGCGGATGTTGCCGAAAATGTTGAGCATGATAGGTCTTATGCCCTCAGGCGACAAGTAAATAGATCAATTGTGGCAATCAGAAAAACTCTAACCAGAATTAAGCTTGGTAAATATGGTATCTGTGCTTCTTGCGGTAAAATGATTGATACCGACAGATTGGCCATAAGACTTACAGCTGAGTATTGCATAGACTGTGAAAAACAAAGAGAAAAGGCAAAATCTAAGTAAGGTATTCGTTTTTTCTTCTTTGGTTTTGGTTTTTTTGGATTGGTTTTTGCAATACTCAAACAAAATTACTGCTTTTGGCACCGAAAATAGAGGTATTTCATTTGGTTTGGTTGGTGAGCTTGGAGAGTACCTAAGATATATTGTCCCGGCCTTTTTTGTGTTTGTGGGAATGTGGTTTTGGAGAGCAAAAGGATTTAGGAGTGTTTTTTGGGTTTTACTACTTATTGGAGGAATTGGCAACCTAATACCTAGGATGTTTTGGGGCTATGTGTGGGACTATATAAAGTTACCTGTTTTTAACTTGTGGATAAATTTATCTGATATTTTGATTTTTGTATCGACTTTGTCGTATATACTTGTTGGTGATGATAGAGATCCCAATAGTACGCGAGACCGATGACTATATCGTAATTAATAAGCCTGTAGGTTTGGTGGTTAACAGAGCCGAAAGTATAAAGGGGGAGACCGTGCAAGACTGGGTAGAAAAAAATCAAAAGATCAGAACTGAAAAAAATCAAAATAATGAGTTGTTTTTGAGTAGGAGTGGAATATGTCATCGATTGGATAAGGAGACGAGTGGTTGTTTGTTGATTGCAAAGAACCCAGAAACTCTTAGGTATTTTCTTGATTTGTTTAAATTTAGAAAAATTGAGAAACGCTATATAGCTTTGGTGCATGGTGCTGTTGAGCCAGAGGAGGGCGAGGTAGTTTTGCCACTTAGGCGAAGCCTTTTTGAGAGAGAAAAGTGGCATGTCCACTATGATGGTAAAAGAGCGGTAAGTAATTGGCGAGTTCTTTCTAAGTATGTTTTTGACAGTGAGAACGAAAGATGGAAAGATCGTTTGAGTTTGCTTAGTGTTGGACTTAAAACAGGAAGAACTCATCAGATAAGGGTTCATTTTTCTTTTTTGGGTTGGCCATTGTTTGCTGATGATAAGTATTTGCAAAAGAAACAAGCTATAGTTGATAGAAAAAGTTTAAACAGGCATTTTTTGCATGCTGGATACTTGGCCTTTATTGATAATAAGGGAAAAAATGTAGTAGTAGAGTCTCCTTTACCAGAAGATTGTCAGGGATTATTGGATTCGTTGGATCTTGCTAGCTAGTTTTGTTAGAATTGTTTGTGGTTTCAAGTGAAAGTAAGAAAAAAAAATTGGAGTATTTGGCAGCGGGTTTTTTGGTTGTTTTGTTTTGTCTATTAATTTTGAGTTTTAGCCGTAAGGGGATTTATTCCAATCAATTGGGTATTAACATGGTGGTGGTTAGTGACAACGGTATTGCATTGGCCTTAGTTCGTCCAAAAGAGAACTATCTGGTTTGGATCAAACTACCTTTGGCGATGAGAATTAAGGTTGACAATGGTGATGCCGTTTTCCCGGTTTACACTTTTTGGAAATATGCAGAGAAGGAGAGGGGACCACTAGACTTGGTTTCGCGGTCGATATCTAGCACCTTGGGAGTTATATTACCTTCGGCAATAATAATAAACGGGTCGTTGACACCCGAGAATCTGCTTGGCAGTTTGCATTCACTTGGTTTAAATACAAATTTGACAATTAGAGACAGAATAATGCTTAGAAAAGATTTAGTTAGTTTGGTGTCGACCAGGAAGACCTTGGAGGTTGATATTCCAAAAGCGGCACTGGTAAAAAAAACAGACCCAGATGGGGTTGAGTTTTTGGAGGTTAATAGTATCGTCAATTTGTGGACAAAAAACCGTTTTGTTTTTGAGGCATTACTGGGAGAAAATTCAGACTTGAGTATATATAACTTGTCAGGTGTTTCAGGCAAGGGGACGTTACTTTCTAGGCAAATGGAATCTGCTGGAGCAAGGGTTTTGGTGGTCGACTCAAAGTATGATGGTGAGATGGTTGCTGGCAAAGGCTGTTTGTACAGAACCAGCTCTGAATATTTTTTTACAGAATATCTTTTAGAAAAGTTTATGAAATGCAAGGATATTTCTTCAAAAAACTCAAAGGTGGGTGAGGGGATAGAGGTTTGGCTGCTTTAACTTTCGTCGCCAACAAGTGGGTCAAAAATTTCCAGGAGTGGGGTTTCGCTAGAGTCACCAGCGGAAAGTGAGGGAAGGTGATCTGAGTCATCTAGGGGAAATGACGGGGCGCCTCTTAACTTTTTACTTGCATGGATCTCTTGTGCGAAAATACTGGGATTTTTGGGGTTTACAGACTTCATTATGACTTTGTACTTGTAACCACCACCAATAAGGTCAATTAGGCGACGGGCAATATTGTCTGGCAGGTAACCAATAAAGTGTTTTGAGGCACTTACAACCTTTACTTTATATTTGTTTGGAGAGAGGTTTACCGTTTCGCCGATTGTAAGACCGGAAAAGACTTTTGGTTCACCCGGTGAGACAAGTGGAATTACTTTGGATTTACCTGGTTCTTCGATAAAACTGACGGTAGTTTGGAGGGAGGGATTAATAAGTGTACTGTCCTTGTTTACTCTTAATCTCTTTAGGTTGTTTTTGGCAATAAGATTGTTTTTGTCTATTTCAAGCGCCTTTTGAAAAGACTTCATCGCAGCAGATTTTTTGTTAAGCATGGCTAAGGCAATACCTAATCTGTTTAAGGCAGAGATATTATCAGGCGACTCTTGGAGGATTTCTTCATTGATTTCTTTGGCTTTGTCCCAATTATTGGCTACAGCTGCCTTAATTGCTTCTTGGTTTAGGTCACGTGTCAATTCGTTTTGCATGCTGGAAGTGAATATATATTTTGTTTGATGATATGTCAATGTGTTTTGGTATACTAAGTTGACATGTCCGGACACTCTAAATGGTCAACCATAAAACACCAGAAAGCGATCGAAGACAGTAAAAGGAGCACAGTATTTACTAAGATTGCCAAGAAAATTAAAGTAGCCGTGCAAAGTGGTTGTTCGCGTGATATCAACACTAACTCATCTCTAAGGGCGGTGGTAGATGAAGCTCGAGGTGTTAACATGCCGATGGATAATATAAAACGAGCAATAGATAGAGCTTTGGGCAATGCTGATGGTTCGATGTCAGAGGAGGTTATTTACGAGGCTTATGGAGTTGGAGGGGTAGGAATAATGATTACAGCGATTACGGATAATAGAAATAGAAC
>MFAQ01000012.1:7491-18146 GCA_001776275.1 Candidatus Collierbacteria bacterium RIFOXYD1_FULL_40_9 | reverse complement strand
GGATATTTTCAATCGCAAGCTCCGAAAGCTCAAACCCGGCACTTGTTAACTGTTTTACAGTCAGCTCAACCGACTCAGAAATTGGAATTATTTTATAGGTAACACCAAGGTTTTCAGCTAGTTTCTTAGCCGCCGTTTTAGTCAAATCAGAGTTAAACTGCGACGGCATATTTATTCCGACAATCCTTTCTTTGCCCAAAGCCGAAACCAAAAGACATGCCACCACCGACGAGTCGATACCGCCACTAAGACCAATAACAATCTTTTCCACACCAATCTTTTCCAAAAACTTTTTCAATCCGTAAACTATACCTCTCCACAACTCTGCTGTCGTGTCGTCTTTTTTTAATTCTTTCTGGCTGGCTTCTTTTTGGTCGTCATAAATTAGTAGCCCTTCTTCAAAAGACTCAAGCTCTCCCGTTATTTTTCCTTCCGTATTATAAATCGTGCTTCCGCCATCAAAGACAAAAATATTTTTGCCGTTATTTTGTATTCCTACGTTGTTGCAGTACAAAAAAGGTGTCTTAGACTCAGCCACTCTTGTCTTTACCACTCTGTGTCGCTTATCATTTTTACCTATTGTCCAAGGTGAGCAGGACAAGTTAATAATCATTTCAACCCCATTATTAACTAGCACTTCGGTTGGGCTTATCGTGTAGTCATCACTCCACATATCCTCACACATCATCACTCCTATTTTTCTGTCGCAAATTTCAAATGGTTTTAGCAGATTGCTTATTTCTTTTCCTTCATCACTTGCATATTTTTGCAGCGAGCAAAAGTGCCTCTCATCATCAAACTCCCTGTACTTCGGCATCAATGTTTTGTAAGTTTTTCCCGCTCCCACACCACCTACAACCCATTCACCATCCGATGCTACAAAGCCAGCGTTATATTTTCGCCATCTACCATCTTCATTTTTTTTGAGTCTGTCTACATCTACATTTCCCCAAATAACTACAATCCCCCCGGAATGATTTTTTATGTCTTCATTTGCCTGAAGTAATTTATCTATGTAATCTTCATTTTCCCATTCATCACCGACTAAGTAGCCACCAACAGCCATTTCTGGGAAAACCACCACCTCAAGCCCTGCTTTTTTTGCCTTTTCAATGTAGCTTAAAATTTTTTCCAGGTTTTTTTCTACTTCAAGAGGTTTTACCTCTATTTGTGCAAGTCCAATTTTCATATAAAACTTTTAAACTTCTTAATAATTATTTCTGTTGCCTTTGGGTCAACAAACTTACTCAACCTCTCATAATCTTTTTTGACAAGCAACTCTCGTATTTGTGTTGCTGAAACTACCAAAACTTCTCGGCTTATCTCTACTTTGGTTTCAAATCTTTGAGCCAATACCTCCAAATCCGCTTTATCCCCTCCACAAAAAACATACCTTTCCTTTCTCGCCTTTGCTATTGCTTCTATGCTATCAAGCCACGCTTCATTTGTAGTTCCGTCAAAGTACTCCAAGTTTGGTTTACCATCAGGCAGGGGGAGTATTTCCACAGTGGGAAAGCTTATCCTTATGATCTGCTTCCTGTCTTCATATGTATATGGAGTTCTCCAGTTTATGGTGTTAGTTGACCCAATTAGTACAAGTATTTTGTCAGGTCCATACCTATTTACCATTTCTGACAGCAGAAGATTGTGACCGTTATGAAACGGAGCGAACCTCCCCAGGTAGACATACTTAGTCTTCATAGTGTCTATTATACACCATCATATGCTAAGTTTAAATTTTTCCTCTATAATACCTTCATTACCAAAAAAACAAACTATGAAAAAAATAAACTTTCTAGTTCCGGCACTAGCCCTGGTTCTTTTTGCTACACCAGCTCTAGCCAACCTCCAGGACAAAATTGAAACCCACCAAGAGAGAGCAGAAAATCGCGAGGAAAGACGCCAAGAGGTAAAAGAAAAAAGACAAGAAAGTCGCTCCGAGAGATTAGAAGCTCACGGCACCAGACTACAAACTCGCTTTGACGCCTACTATACCCGGCTAAACAACATCATAACCAAACTCGAGTCTCGTATTACCGCTACCACAAACAAAGATACGACTGCTGCCAAAGCCAAGTTGCAGGAAGCAAAAGACATGCTCCAGCAAGCCAAAACCTTAGCAGACAGCGCTGTTTCCCAGTTTAAAGCCATCGATCCTGTCGATTGGGAGGATCAAAAAGATGCAGCCAAAGCAGCCAGAGACACAGCCCAAAAAGCTCGTTTAGCCTTTGTCGACACCATAAAGTTAATAAACGACACGGTTAAGTTACTAAAGTCAGCCCAGCCAAAATAATCTCATGAAAAACAATTTCAAAAAAGTCTCTCTGCTTTTGTTATCCTCGGTTTTTTTCTCGGCTTGTAGTCTAAACAGCCTCTTAAATACTGAGGTCAAAACTGATACTCCAAATAACACTCAAGTGACTCCCAGTTCCACGCCCACAATTAGTCAAGATAACTCCATGGACACCATAGAAGCGGAACTCAAAGCCACTACTATCGTCGAAGAAGACTTCTCCGATCTAGACGACTAAATTCGCCTCAATCAGCTTCTCCTTTGCCACTTTGGTCATTTTCTTGATTGCTGCTTCCCTTTTTAGAGCTTCACTCCGGTTCTGTGCGTTTTCTGTATAAACAAGTTCAAAGTTAGGAAAACCCCTTAAATACTTTGCCCCCTTTCCTTCTCGGTGTCTTTTTAGTCTCCGTTCTAAGTTGTTTGTAATTCCGGTGTATAGGCTCCCCGCGTTTGTTTTTAGCATATATACCCACCAGATCATTAGTAATCTTATAGTATTTATGATAAAATAGTCGAGCAAATTCACATAAGGAGAGAACCAAATGACAATATTGTTTACAATGGAAGTGCTTCCACTTGATGATCCCACCGGTGATGATGAAGTAAGATATATGGCACATTTGGTGGAGCTTGCTGACACGATCAAAAAAGAGGCAGAAAAGCACTTTAATGAACGAGTTGAATATTCTATTAAGATGCATATCGAGGACGAAAGATCAGTTTGCTGGTCCACTGGTTATCCGGATGTTGTTGTCACGGGCACCGTTAGTCTGTTCGACAGAAGTGCAAAAGATAGATCAGATGCCATTGCTCTTTTCCAGACTCTATCCGCAACCACCATGTCCCAATGGAAAGAGGATCGAGGTTACAACCTGATCATGTCCACCAGTTGGCTGTCAGTCGTTTACGGTCCGTCGATCACTTAACTAAAGAGCCCTCATGGGCTCTATTTTTGTTACAATAATCTATGTCCAAAGTCAGCACTTATCTAAATTTCAAAAGAGAAACCGAACAAGCTTTCTCCTTTTACAAATCAGTTTTTGGTGGTGAATACGTAGGGGAGATTATGCGTTTGGGTCAAGTCCCTGCACAACCCGGTCAACCTCCTCTCCCAGAAGAAGACAAAAATCTCGTCATGCATATCGAACTACCCATACTTGGTGGTCACTCGCTGCACGGTACCGACGCCCCAGAATCTATGGGTTTTAAGCTCAACTTCGGTAACAATGTCTATATCATGTTAAACCCAGATACTAGGGAAGAAACAGATAAGCTCTTTGCTGCTCTCTCGGAAGGGGGCAAGGTAGAAATGCCCATGCAAGACATGTTCTGGGGAGACTACTACGGCTCACTTTGTGATAAGTTTGGCGTCCAGTGGATGTTCAACTGCACCGCAAAAAAATAAATGCAAGACAGGATCGTTTCCTACTACAATCGCAGCAACTGGCTATACAAATATTTTTGGTACAACAATAAGACATTAGGTCTCCACTTCGGCATCGATAGCAAAAAGACCAAAAGCCTAAACCAGTCCATCGAAAACCAATACAAAATTCTAATTAAGTTAGGCAAAATAAAAAAGGAGATGAAGGTTCTCGACGCCGGTTGTGGTGTTGGTGGTGCCGGTATTTATCTAGCAGAAAAGACAAAGGCTATGCTCTTCGGCATCTCTCTGGTACCAGAGCAAATCCAACAAGCCAAAGCAAATGCCAGCAAAAGAGAGGTCTCAGACCTCACACGCTTCGAGGTCATGGATTACACCAAAACCAGTTTCAAAGACAACTACTTCGATGTTATTTTTGGTATCGAAAGTATTTGTCATTCATACCCCAAAGAATTATTTTTAAAGGAAGCAAACAGAGTTCTAAAAAAAACAGGCAAACTAATTATTGCTGACGGCTACAGAACAAGAAAAGAAGAATCCAATCAAGAAAATAAAATCACCAAAAATTTATGTTCAGCCTGGAAACTAAAGGAAATGATAGAAATCAAAACTATGACCCAAAAGATAGTATATTCCGGCTTCAAAATAGAAAAAAAATTAGACAAAACCAACAACTTAAGCTTTTCAAAAAATAGGTTCAAATTATTAGGTTTCCTCGGTCAGTTTTTCACTTTTTTGCCCGGGGTGAGGGACAATGTCTCAGCCATCAAGTCAGTTCTAAAAGGTTTAGAAATTAATTTATTTGGCTACTTTATTCTTGTCGCTACCAAAAAGTAGCACTTAGGGCACACAGTTTGGCCACAATCTTCTCTTACCCTTAGACAAGGCATATGCGGTGGTCTTAATAGACTCCTCAGCCGAATATCGCAAAGCCGGCTCCGTGTCCAAGCTCATCTGAGCTCTTATTGTCTTCCACGTTTGTGAGTCATACTGAAATAGCCCTACGTACTTACCATTGGTAGCATTACTTCTTAACCCCGATTCACATAGAGCTAGGTGGCGAACAACATTTACATCCAAGCCATACTGCTCGCTATACTTATCAAGCAATTTACTCACATTCTCAAAAGGCTCCTTTGTCGGTGTCGGCTTTGGTTTTGGACTCACCACTTTTTTTATTGTTGGTGTGACTGTTGCCATAGGAGTCTTTTCCTCAGCCGCTATCGTTGTCATCGGAGTACCAAAAACAGGTGAAGGTGTTATTGTAGGAGAAATATAAACCACCGGACTAATTAAGTTCTTTTTCTCCTCAATTTTAGTTAAACCAAAGACAGAAACCACGCTCGCCAAAACTACTCCACCAATTAATATTGGATTCATTGTTCAAATTCTACCAGAATCTAGTACTTGCATATTTAAAGTGTTTGTGCTACACTAAGTAAGTCGTTTCGCCCTCTGACAAAAGGAGAAAAAGTGGCTACTAAACCAGTTACCCCCAAAGAAGTTGTAAGTCTCAAGAAAACTCTAATCCCAGATGCCGCCATTGAAGCTTTCAATGAGCTGATTGCCGAGAATTTTTTGGGTGGATATGCAAGCTTCAAGCAGAAGGATGTCGTTGCTCGCATGGTCAAAAAGGGTCTAAAACCTGAAGACATCTACAAAAATGGTTGGTTGGACATCGAAGATATCTTCGAAAAAGCCGGCTGGAAAGTCGACTACGATAAGCCTGGTTACAACGAAACCTACGATGCTACATTCTCCTTTTCGAAAAAATAGTTAGTAAGTCTAAGACGGAGTTCTCTCCGTCTTTCCTCAAAAACAATCTATTTCCAGTTTTCAATTTATACCTTCTCTTCTATATTTCTTTTTTATTTCCCAGTAGTCGCGGTTCGCAACAGCAGACCTCATAAGTTTTGCTGGGTACTTTCTTTCAATGTGTTTTATTTTTTCCCTTACAGCTTTCAACGCGTCAAATTTGAGGATTACCGCCATATCAAAACAATAAATCATTACGTCAGCTAGCTCAGTCCTAATTTTTTTGAGAAGTTCATGGTTCTCCAAAACTTCTGCCCTGCTTGGGCTAGACCACTGAAAGTGCTCCAGAAGCTCAGCCGACTCTATAGATATAGATTTAGCAACGTCAGCTGGTTTCAGGTTTAGCCATCTACGAGCCTTTAAGTAGCCCTTAATTTTCTTTTGAATTTTCACTTTACAGATTCAACATAGTAAACACCTTATATATGAGCACTGCAGGCCAAAAAACTGCCTTTCCTATCGCCCACAAAATCATCTCAAGGCCCTTAGCGTCCTGCAAAAAGTAAAACAATGCCCCCACCACCCCAAGTCCATAGAGTGCACCAGAGTCTCCATTTTTGTTGTAGTTTTTATTTTTAACAATTATTTTCTCTCCTTTTGGTGTCACAAAAACTTTCTTTTTCATATGTATATCATATTACAAAAACAACACTATAATATAAGGATGTCCACAATCACAGTAGAGGTTGTAGTAAAGTTACCAGTCGAAACAGTCTGGCAATCTTGGACAACTCCCCAAGACATTATTCACTGGAATCATGCAAGCACAGACTGGCACTGTCCCAAAGCCGAAAACAACTTAGTTGTTGGTGGACGCTTTAGCTACACTATGGCAGCCAAAGACGGAAGTAATAGTTTTAACTTCTCTGGCACCTATACCCAAATCGACAATCTAAAAGAAATCAACTACGAACTAGACGACAAACGCCAAGTCCAAATTATTTTCGAGAGGCAGTCGGAAAACTCCACCAAAATCATCGAAATCTTCGAAACCGAATCAGAAAATAGTGAAAAACTCCAAAGGGACGGTTGGCAAGCCATTCTTAATAATTTCAAAAACTACACCGAAAATAAATTAAAAGTCTAATTCCAAGGGGAAAAGATTTACTTATAACGCTCTACCAAAACTTTCTCAAAAAAAGTTTCAACAATTTTTCTCTTGGTCGCAATATCCACAAGTCCTGGTATTTCCGGGCAATAATACTCAGACGCTTTTCTTCGGTTAAGTACCCAAGCCGAAACCGTACCGTCGTCATCATACTCTTCACGGTGAGTAAGTTTCAGGTAGCCATCTACAAACTCATATCCCAAAAAGTCATCATCGGGGTCATCAACTCCATTCAAAAGCTCTACTCCCATATCACTTACTTTTTTGTTATGTGCCAAAACCAGCTCGTCAACACGGTCAGAAAACTTCACATCATATATATAGTAAAAGGAGCTTCCCGGATCTTCATGAAAAGATACAAACAAATCAAACTCCTTGTTCTCCAATATTTCAATGTTGGCAACAACCTCTTTGTCGTCAGAGTCAGAATAAAACTCTCTGTTCATATCTATTCCTCTCCCGTTATTTCTAGTGCGTTTAGCCACTGCACTAGGGGATACAACCGGCACAAAAACAAACGAAGGTAAATAATCTTCATACTTTTTTACAGCCTCCATCACCAAATCAATTACTTCATACTCGTCACCGTGTGTCCCGGTATGAATCAATAACCTAGGGTTCTCCCCAGTTTGGTAATAAAAAAGGCTAGGCTCGCTTGTCTGATATTTTCTCATTTGTTTATTTTACGTTCTCCCACTTTATCTCCACCCCTCCGCAGAAAAAGCAATTTTATTTATGTAGTTTTCCAGCGCCACTTTAATGTATGGCAAGGTATTATCTGGCAAGTTGTCAACAGGATACCAATCCATTGCATCACATTTATTCGGCTCACCTATAACTATTTCTCCTTCCCACTTGGTAGTTACAAAGAAAAAATCTATATACTCTTCGTCTGGGGCTTTGCGGTGAATCACTGTTGCCGGTATCAGGTCTCCTTCTTTTATAACAATCACAGCCTCCTCATATGCTTCTCTAATCATAGCTTCGTGTACAGACTCATTTCCATCCAAGTGTCCAGAGATAAGGCTGTACATCCCATCCATCCAGCCAGTGTTAAACCTCCTCAAAAGCAATATTTGATTATCTTTCAGTAGCATCAAGTAAGTTGCCGACTTTGGTCTAAATCTTTCTCCAGAACTCATATCATTCCCAAAATATCGTTAGTAATATTTTCAGAACTATCATTTGCTTCAATTAAAATTCCACCCTGTTTTTGCATTTCTTCTTCCCACCAGTCTTTCCATCCCAGTACAACGTCTCTCCCTTTTTGGTTGTTTCCTATATCATCAGTTCCTTCTCTGTTTTTTAGCCTGTTGTTCAACGATACTTTGCTTGACTTCAACACAAAAAATTTGTCAAAAAGACCAACTACTTCATTCATATTCGAAGCAATTCCACAATAAAATGCTATCTCACTTTTCTGGGCGACTATTAACTTTTTAAGTTTATCAATATCGCAGTTCCATTCCGCACCCTTGATATGTTCAGGGTTTGCGTTATCGTACTCTTCAAAAATTTTATTTGTCCCTTTATGGTACATCTCAAACAAACCATCAATATCCTCAACGTCATGTGCCTCAAAATTCCTTTTTTTAAGTTCCTTACACACAGTCGACTTTCCAGATCCAGAAACTCCTGTTATCAAGTAACTTTTTTTGTTATTTTCACTTTTCATTACTAAATTATATGCCAGCCAGAGTATATACTAACTATGTGACTGAGAATTCATCAAAGCCAGCATGGGAGGAATTACTTTCAGAGGAAATTATAAAGTCCAGAGTAGTCGAGTTAGCCAAAGAGATTGCAGTTCAGTTCCCAGTTGATAATTTATTAGTTGTCTGTGTCTTACGTGGTGGTTTTATTTTTACTGCCGATCTAGTTCGGGAGCTTTACGAATATTTCCCCGATCTCGAAATCGACTTTGTTGCTGTCTCCAGTTACGGTGGTTCATACGAGTCAAGCCGCTCGCCCAGAATCGACAAAGACTTGAATATAGATATTACCAATAGAAACGTCTTGTTAGTCGAAGATATTGTTGATACGGGTTATAGCTTTGCTAAGCTATTGGATCTGCTCGCCACCAGAAATCCTAAGTCACTCAAGACCTGCGCCTTTCTATCCAAACCAGACCGGCGTGAAATAGAAGTGCCTATCGACTTTGTCGGTTTCTCTGTTCCAGATAAGTGGTTAGAAGGCTTCGGTCTAGACTCAGCCGAAAAAGGCCGTCACCGCAAAAACATCGTTGCCAAGGTATAATTTACCCACCATTGCCCGGTCGTCTAATGGTAGGACTGCGGACTCTGAATCCGTATATCTAGGTTCGAATCCTAGCTGGGCAACAGAAAGGGATTCCCCGTCCGTTTTCGGGGTAGTCGCCCGCGCGCCCGCCCACGCGCGGAGCGATGCGAAGGGCTTTTCCCATTCCACCATAATCTGTCTGTCTTTCAAAAAGAAGTTCGAACCGATGTTTTGGACGAAGATCTGCAGATCTGAGTCCACGGAACCCTTGCGCGCGATTTTTTGCGCCAGTATGGCGCTATTTACAAACTTAGAAAAAGGTTCGAGCCAACTACAACCTTCTTCTTCCGTTTTGGATATCTGTTGCTCAATCTTGAGCTTTTCTTGGAACAACTGACTCTTTTTGGCCTTGTAGATGTCGGAGTCAACCGTGCCGTCCAGATATCCATCGAGTAAAACATTGAGTTTGGTATCAAAGCTTTCGGTTTGGGAGTGAAGCAGGGCGAGAACTTTTTCCTTGGATTTGTCCGCCAGGACTTTATCCTGCGCCAGACGAGTTTTCCACTCAGGTTGCCAAGATTTGGGGAGGGCGGAGGAGCCAATCTCACTCTTCAATTGACCAAAGAGCTTGTTTTCTTCCAGATACGGTTGAGAACAGGGCTTAATTTTCTTTGTACAGCGGTAGTAGATATATTTAATTGTTCGATTTGTTCTTTTGTAGTGCTTCATATGTTGCTCAGCCGTGATGGTAGCGCCGCACTCCCCACACCGCATCAAACCGGAAAAAGCAAAGTCGTGACTCAATTCTCTTGGTCTAGAAAATTTTTGAATGTTACTTTGGACTCTTTCAAATAGTTGTTTGCTGATGAAAGTGGAGTGGGAAGCCTTGAATTCTTCGCCGTTAAATTCCATGGTGCCGATGTAGAATTTTTTCTGGAGCATACTTTTGATCTGATCAATCTTCAAAGGCTTCCCCATGGCGCTCGTTATTCCCCCCTGTGCCATGAAGCAAGCAATATGAATGAAAGAGTATTTGCCATCAGCAAACATTTCAAAAGATTTTCTGACGACTTTGGCTTCTTCTGGATCGATGTCAATCGATTTGTTCTCCACGATGTTCTTGTAGCCAAGAGGAGCTTTGTTCGGCCAAACGCCATTGCGTAACTTTTGGCGATTACCTCGCTTAACATTCTCTGAGAGGTTGTCGACATAGTATTTAGACTGGCCAAAAGCGATATTGAGCATAAACTTGCCTTGCGGTGTGTTTTCAAACCAAAACGAGGGAAACTTGAGGTCGACAATTACGCCTGTATCGACGAGGTAGATGATTTGTCCTCCATCGACCGAGTTTCTGGCCAGTCTATCTGGGTGCCATGAAAGTATGGCGTTGGCTTGACCGGACTGGAGAAGCTTCATCATTTGCTGAAAGACTAATCTGCCTGGCTCTTTGGCAGTTTTACTCTCTACAAGTGTTTCGACGATATGAAGCTTCTCCCTCTTGGCGAATTCTTTTAGCTCGGCAATCTGTGCTTCGATGGAGAGGACTTGTCTGTCCTTTTCATCGGTGGACTTACGGCAGTACACAATGTACTTTGTCATACATTCATTTAACCATAGATTACCCAAAACTTCCGCAGAAGTTTTACCGAATTCATTTTTGCGTTTTCTGTCGTTTTTTGAAAGATACAGATTATTAAGCCCTGAGCATCGCTCCGCGCGTGGGCGGGCGCGCGGGCGACTACCCCGAAAACGGACGGGGAATCCCTTTCTGTTGTCTGTTATAACGAAATTCGAACTTATTTTCGGGACCATTACTA
>MFAQ01000012.1:2010-7461 GCA_001776275.1 Candidatus Collierbacteria bacterium RIFOXYD1_FULL_40_9 | reverse complement strand
TAGCCATGACAGAAAACGCAAAAATTTGAAACAATCCTATAATTATTGAATTCTTTTGTAGTGATAAGGGTGTTGATATTTTAGTAAATACATGATATACTTACCACCAGTTAGTTTATTTATAATAATATGACAGATAAAAAAATAAGATTTAAACGTCTTGCAACATACAGAACAAATGAAGTTCTGAAAAGACTGAAGGTGTTAGGAAATTGCTCAAATAGAAGTGCGTATGAATATAATGAAGAGGATATTTCTAAAATATTTAATGCTATTGAAAAATCTGTAAGAGAGACTAAGGCTAAGTTCCATTATCCTAGAAGCCGTACCGACTTTTCACTATGAACGATTCAGACGCCAAGAGCCTTTGTCTAAAATTAATCAAGTCTGAAAATGAAAATGAGGTTATTTCCGTTCTCCAATTTTATAACCTATGGCAAGATGACAACAACTGGTTGTACTACGGTAATAATGAAAATAATTTTTCAACTATTGGAAACCAACAGAGCACTGCAGAAGCAGCGTTGGTAGAAAAGCTAATTAACTCAGTCGATGCGGTATTAATGAAAGAATGTTTGAAAAGTGAAATCCTTCCGGAGAGTAAAGAGGCCCCACAAACTATTGAGGAAGCTGTTCATCGTTTTTTTGGGGTTTTCAAAGGTAAATTGGCAAATGTTGACCCAAGAATTAGAAGTGAATTAGCAAAAAATATCCTACTTGTTGCCACCGGTGACAAGAACAATCCGTCATATTCAATTATTGACACTGGAGAGGGGCAAAGTCCCAACAAAATCCCCAATACATTCTTGTCTTTATCTAAATCAAATAAGCTAAGAATTCCTTTTGTTCAAGGAAAATTTAACATGGGAGCGACCGGATCCTTACAGTTTTGCGGACATAGAAACATTCAATTGATCGTTTCAAAAAGATCCATCGAGTTAAAAAATATGGACAATGACGATTCTGTGGATTGTTGGGGTTTCACTGTTGTAAGGAGAGAGGATCCGAGTATGGGTATGCGAAGTTCCGCGTTTAAGTATCTTGCCCCTGAGGGGAAAATCATTAGATTCAAATCAGAATTCCTTCCAATTATTCCAGTAGATAAAGCCGGACCCTATGTAGAAAAAATGATTTCAGGAAGTTACGTTAAGCTATATGACTACCGACTAAAAAGTGGCCTTAAGACAAATATCAAATTCGATTTGTACTACAAGATCTCACAACTACTTCCCAATGTTGCACTACCAATAACTCTGTTTGAAACAAGAGATTATAAGCAAGAATCTGGGCGTTCAATTTTGTCAGGATTAGGTGTAAGACTTGATGAGGACAAAAGAGACAATCTTGAACCCAACTTCCCGAGTTCTTCCGAGGTTATTGTCCAGGGTGAAAAAATGAAAGTTTCTGTTTTCGCTTTCAAAAAAGATCAAGCCAAAAGATACTCGCTTGGTGATGGAATTATATTTACAATCAACGGACAGACCCATGGTACGCTCCCCAAAGCTTTTTTTGAGAGAAAAAATGTTGGCATGTCGTATCTCAGTGATTCTATCCTTGTTTTGGCGGACTGTTCAGCGTTTAGCGGGCGCATAAGAGAAGACCTCTTTATGACTAGTAGGGACAGAATGAGAGACGGTGACATTAAATCTGAAATAACAGCACTTATCGAAGAAATTATCAGAAACCATGAGGGGTTAAAAGCTTTAAGAGAAAAACGGAGGAGAGAAGAACTTGAGGGCATGCTTCAAAACTCAAAACCACTGGTTGATGTACTTAATAAAATAATTAAAAGGTCGCCAACATTAACTAAATTATTTGCATTGGGGCAAACAATACAAAATCCATTCAATTTGGCTGGAAATGACACGCAGGCGATATTTAATGGAAAGCGATACCCAACTTATTTCCGTCCGTCCAAAACGTATTCGGAAGATAAACCAAAAAGCTGTAACGTCAATAGAAAGTTTAGAATTCAATACGAGACAGATGCAAGCAATGACTACTTTAACCGGGATAATGACCCAGGAAGTTTTGGATTGTCTTGGGAGGGTATGGACATAGATAGTTTTTCTCTTAACCTGTGGAGCGGGTTAGCAACTCTTAACGTCACGCTTCCTGAATGTGCTAGCGTTGGAGATTTGTTGTTGTTTAAATCAACAGCTAGTGACTACACCCAGACTGAGGGATATACTGCGGATTTTTATGTAAAAGTGATTGAACCGGCAGAGTCCGGTAAGGGCGATGATGGGGAACGAAAAGAACCACCTTCTGATAAACCAGGAGACGAGAGAGCCTCATCTTCAGCATTGAATCTTCCAAATATGCATGAATGTAGAAGATCAGATGGTGAAAATTACAAATTTCTAGGAAATGAAGGGGGGGGCTTTGATTGTTAAAGATAGCGGACAAAATGGATATGACTTCTTCATTAATATGGATAATGTATATCTAAAAACGGAGATAAAGGGTACGACCAACAAAGATCCGCGGTTAATTGAATCTCAGTTTAAGTTTGGAATGGTGTTGTTAGGGCTGTCTTGTATAAACAGTTTTGAGAAAACCGAAAAAGAGACTGAAGAAAGTGGCGGATCTATCTTCGATAAGATATCAGCTTTTGCCAAAGCAGTTTCACCCGTTCTGATTCCAATGATATCCAATTTAGGGGAATTAGAAATTGAAGAATAGAAAAAAATATGGCCACACTAGTAAGCGAAATGTTAGGAGGAAATGAGTCAGATTTTGATAAATTAGGAGTCTTTGATGCTGTTATCGGTGTAGACACAAGACTTTTTGTTGATCCATTTTTACTAAATAAGACTAAGGTTCCTGAACTAAAAAATTCTAGAAATAGGATTAAGAAATATTATGAGGACATAATTACATTACTCTTAGCATCTAAATCAATTGGTGATATAGCTTGGAAGGAAGCTTACAAGAGACTAATATTCAGAGAACTCAAAGGAGTATCCATTGGGTACGGAGCGCATTCAAGTGATGGAAGTGCAATCGGTCCAGTTTTGGCAAAAAAATTGGTTAAAACCGCTTCGGAGATAGTGAACATGGGAATTAAGGATCCAAATATCTTCGAATTGATAGGGCTTTTTGAGGAAGACTTTGGAGCGGACAGACTCAGCGATATGACCTTACGGATAATTAAAGAGGATGTATTTAGATACACAGAAAGGGTCACAAAAGAATTAAACATAGTAAAAACCCATTCATATAAAATTGGCGAAAAGGAGTTTACATTACCTATTTCCTCTAAAACAGGTAAACCGGTAATATTACTTCCAAAAGAAATCCTTAGAGACTTGCCTGTTGCTTTAACATGGGAGGGTATTGACCATGTTGTGGCGGTAAACAATGAACTTAGGCAGAGATTAAACAGGTTAATTGGCACTGGATGGAGAAGTAAGATTAAAAAACAAGAATTAAGAGATATTATTTTTACAAAAAAAGAAAATGTTACCGAACTTTTAGATGCTTACAAAAATTCATCTGCGAATAATTATGACTTTGAAAAAGATCCGGCAGGGCAGGTCAACTGGTATAAAATAGGGCGAAAATATGCAGAGGATAACCCACTTAACCTTGAAAAAAAACATATTACTAATATCGAACAATTAAAAGACACTCTAAGGAAGATTGCGAACCAGTTTAAGAGAAATATTGAGGTTAATGGGCTGAATGAACATTTGTATGTTAAACAAGGAAACACATACAAAAGACGGCACGAACGATATAGTCAATTACTGTTCTTTGCTATAGCAGATTCATATTGTGAGGCCAACGACACCGATCTAAACCGAGAACCGAATGCCGGATCAGGACCTGTCGACTTTAAGGTGAGTAAGGGGTATAACCTCAGAGGACTTGTAGAAATAAAGTTATCTTCCAATCCATCAGTTACAAAAGGATATGAAAAACAGATTACAGCCTACGAACAAAGTGAAAGAACCACCACAAGTTTTTATTTGGTGATAAAAGTAACTAAGTCCGAAAGAAAAACCGCACTTTTGATAAAAAGATATGAAGAGAAAATCCAAAAAGGTGAGACAGCCCCAGAACTAATTATCATTGATGGCGTTAAAAAACCCACAGCAAGTAAAAGAAAATGATTTAGTGTCTGCGAAGCAGGCACTTTGACAGACTGGCAAATACTAACTGCTCTCTATGACGCGCTCCCTTATTTACAGTTCGGGGATTTCGCAAAACCTGCCTGGATTGCTTCCTGCTCAGTACAGAACCATTGTTCACCTAGATATTTCTCTACAACTACCGAGTCGTAATAAGCGCAACTAGGTTTTAGATAAAATTTTCTATCGGGGTTTTTATCATCTAAGTTTCCTTTGATTTTGCACTTGGGATTTTCTGGCTCTGTCTGGAAACAGGCTGGGCTGAATACACCTAGTTTATTTTGTCGAGCATAATCTCCCGCTTCTTTCATATGAGTGATGTTCTGATCGTAAGCTCTAATGTATGCAGTGAATCCGTTCTTGACCATATGCAGATTGATATATGTTCCATCTTTTAGGTAAACATCGGCTACAACCCTACCGTAATGGTCTGCCTGCAAACCTGTTAGCCGAATTTCTTTCCCTAAAATCAATTTTGTCAATTCATTTTTGGATTCTTCGCTGTAACAATTACCTAACTCTGGAGCGTTGATACCATATAGACGGATTGGCTGGCGATTTTGAATGAAGAAAGTGTCTCCATCGACAACCTCAACCACTTTGTCGTAAACGACTGAAGAGCTACGGTGATAAAAGAGAAATAAAAATAAGGAAGGAATGATGGCAATAGAACACAAAAGAAAGGACTTCCAATGCAGGTTTTTAGCTTTGAGCACTAATATTAGTATAGAACATTGACCACATAATACTCCTAACAACGCTTCCCTCGAATTAAAACAAACTATATTGATCCTCCGTCAACGAACACTATTGATCCTGTAAGATAACTAGCATCATCGGAGGCTAGAAACAAGATCGACTTGGCAACTTCTTCTGGTTTGGCCATCCTACCTATCAACGTTTTTTTCATTTCTTCTTCGATGTATTCCTTTGGTAAATCTTTATTCATGTCAGTATCAATCCACCCTGGTGCAACACCATTAACACGAACGATTGGCGCTAACTCTTTCGCGAGGTCTTTCGTTAGAGAAACGAGACCCACCTTTGATGAATCATAATCCGCTGCATTTGGATCAAAACTGGTACTACCACTAGTAGAGCAAACATTGACGATGTTTCCGCTCGTTTTTTGCAAGTATGGAGAACAATACTTGGCGCAAAGAAATGAACCTATCACATTTACAGCAAATGTTTTGCTCCATTGTTCGACAGTCTTTTCAAATAGAGGAATGTCGTAAACTAAGGCCGCATTGTTTACTAGTATATCTAGCTTACCGAACTTGCCAACTACTTCTTCAACCATTTGTTTGACTTG
>MFAQ01000012.1:0-1989 GCA_001776275.1 Candidatus Collierbacteria bacterium RIFOXYD1_FULL_40_9 | reverse complement strand
TCTATTAATAACGCGTTGGCTTTTTCTTCATTGTTGAAGTAATTCACGATCACTGTCGCTCCCTCATTCGCAAAAGCCAAGGCGGTTGCTCTTCCAACACCCCTACTCGATCCGGTAATTAGGACAATTTTGTCTTTGAATCTCATGTGATTAGTATCTCACAATATTATCAAGTAATGATATTAAATCTTTGTTGAACATTTCTTTTGGAATGTGTAAGAAGGAATATCGAGATTTTAGTTCCCCATTTTCGATAAGTCTCATTATTTTCCAACTTATCAAGTTGCAGTAAGAATTTCCCAAAGCAGACGCCATTTTGAAGTTTTCGTTTGAAGTTTCCAAGTAGTTGTTAATCCGTAATTCATCAGGGGCATAGGCTTCTATCGGATCGTTTCGGAAACGATTTGTTGTGATTGTTTCAATTCTGATTTTGACTTGATCAGCCCCTGAGTAGGAGCCAAGTCCGAGAATGTGAGATGGTTGATCATGCAGAAGTATTTTCAAATAGTGATCTATGTTGCTGCCATAGACTATATAGCAACAATCTGGAGATTTTAGCTGATATATAGCAATCTCCCTAACTCTGAGGTTAATGCGAAGACGTACAACATTGTCAGAAAACAATTTTGAAACGGGGATCGAGGAGTATGACTATAGGAAAATATATCAGCATAAAGAAAACTACACCGGCTACCCATTTTTCTAATGACGATTTTTCTTCTCGGTTTTTGACAATAGGAATTGAGATCAATAGAAATACTTCCGCCAAAAAAGAACTTATTCCTGCTCCATATACTAAATATTGTGTCCAAGTTGGTAACCAGCTTACATCTTCTTGAATATTTCCAAAGACATCAAGAATAGTGGGTATTCTTAGAATATCTTGGGTGATGTCTTTGAAGAAGTGAATTAAGGTAACAACCCAAATTAGTGAGAGAAGAAAAGATCGAACTTTTGCGCTAAATAGGTTCATATCTCTCTAGATCGCCGAGATCGTCCGGCAAATTATCAATCCCAGCAAATTCTTCCACGATAATAGAGTGAATTTTGCTTTTTGTTTCTGGTCTAATGTAAGGGTAGGTCATCTCGTTTTCTCCCCCGATACTTTCGCAGTCATCTTCAATGAAGATACTTGGAATCAATTCTTCCGCCAAATCTTTGTATTCTTGATTTTCTTTACGATACAGAAGATTTTGTGGGTCGGGAAAATGGTGTTTATCTAACACAAATCTAACATCGTCAATTTCGTTTGGTAAAGTTCTAGATGTGAGGTAAAAGATTTCTGCTCCTTGTGATTTCCAGTTGTCCAATTTATCAACTGCACCCTCGTTGGGAATGTAACTTCTGAAGTCATTAACGCTGGTGACATTACCAACTGATTGTTTTACCCTTTCCTCTCTATCAACACCGATTGCTGTTGATTGCATAGTGACAGTTCCCTCAGTAAATATGAGTATCTTCATAAGCTTTCCAATAACTGAGTTGAAGTTATGGTTTTCCCATACATTTTGGGGAAAGTAAAACTGATTAATAGTTCTTGAAGTCTTTGTCGCTTTTCGTCATCCGTTGTCTCAATGAGGTCTTTAAGAATAACAAAGTTGAAACCTTTGGAGAAGCCGCTAATCACGGAAGAAAGGACGCAACCGTCTGAAAAAATCCCAGTTACGATGATATAACGAATATTTCGACTCCTAAGTTCTTGGAGTAATTTGTTATTAGTAAAAACATCATAGGTGTTTTTATCAAAAACCAAATCCTCCTGTGATGGCTTGACTGTGTGAAATTGTTCGTCAAAACCAGTTGTGTCGTCTGAGTAGTAATAGGCTTGAGGGTCAGTATATAGTTCGTTGATATTCTCGGTAAGATGCTCTTTGTTCCACGGAGTTACAGTGGTATAGATCACAGGTCCATTTGTTTTTTTCTTGTATTCTTCGATAAAGTTGGCGAGTTTGGGTAACATCGATCTGATTTTGGAAAAATAGATATTCC
>MFAQ01000011.1:29501-40773 GCA_001776275.1 Candidatus Collierbacteria bacterium RIFOXYD1_FULL_40_9 | reverse complement strand
TCCACCCTTGTACTCGTTTGTTTGGTAACGAATAGTGAACATGATATATAAAAGAAATGGAAGGAATAAGTATATTAGCCACCTTGGTATACTTTTAAAGAAAAACTCGAACTGGGGGATAATTAAACCGAGGTAGAACATATATAAATAACGAAAATCCCTAAAATTTGGAAAATTCAATAGATTGAAGCTTAAGTAGGTAAGAGTAATGGCAAAGAACAAGTTTTGCCAAGTCGTAAGTTTTTTTGATATGTAGTAAAGGGCTGGGGCAAAAATTGAGACTAAAACTATAACCCTCAGTGTCCAAGTGACGCCCCCAAGGTTGATATTGACAAAAATGGTATTTAAGAAAAACTCCTTTAGGCTGAGGTCAAAGTTCATCCACCAATGGTACCAAGTAGAGGCGTGGGGAAAAGTTTGGTAATCAAATCCCAGCCAGCGTGCCAGACTAATAAGGAGAATAGTAAAAAAGAATGCCGGATAAAGTCTAACGAAGCGCTTATATAAAAATCTGAAGTAGTTACCAAGACCCCAGGTAAACTTGCTAAGGGAAAAGTTTAAAACAAAGCCAGACATAACAAAAAACATACTAACGGCTGTCCCTCCATTGCCTAAAATCATCATGACTTGTTGGATTTTAGATGGCCAATCAATAAATTTTAGATAGTTTTCACCCCATACATTGGCGTATGAAGGAATGGCTACAACCAAAAATGAATGATTTAAGACAACAATGAGCGAGAGTAATCCTCTGATACCATCCAAGTTAGCGATTCTTTTGCTGTTATCTGTTGCCATCTTCTTGTATTATAGAGCGGTGAGAGACTTTCGCATACAAGCACTAATAGATTTATGGAAGACGATTTATAAAAGAGAGATTGGGGTTTTTGAGTTGCTTAATTATTTATCTTATTGGCTTTTGCCAGGCAAGGTAAAAACACTGAAAGCTAACAAGTTTTTTGACTTGAAAGATTTTTATTTACTAAAAAAAATTATTTTTAATTTGGGCAAAAAAGACCCAGCTTGGTTTCCCAGACTGATTGAGCCGTCGACTCTTGGGATTAGAGGTTGGGAATATGGACACTTGTTTTTGAAAACAAAATTCGCCGGTAAAAAGATTTTAGATGTTGGACCGGGAAGCAGTAGATTGCCTAGGTTTTTGGCTGATTTGGGAGCAAAGGTTACTATGTTGGATATGGACAAACCACTGGAAGCAACCAAGCTAAAGAAAGCTAGCAACTTAAAGTTTGTTTTAGGAGACATGACAAAAATGAATTTTTCTAATAACTCATTTGACATTGTTATTTGTATATCGGCAATAGAACACGTCGATATGAAAGGGGTGAGTTTTTATAAGAGCAAGGAGTACAAGAGAAGGGCGCTTCTGGCAATTAAAGAAATGGTTAGAGTTTTAAAGCCGGATGGTACCTTTTATTTGACAACTGATTTTTACTTAAAGCAACAACAAGGTGACAAGTGGAAATACTCAAAAAATAAAATCAGAGGTGCCTTTGAAATTGGTTTTTTAAAGAAAATGATTAGTAGCATGAATGGCGCTGGCATAGTCTTTGACAGCAAACCAGAGTATGGTACCAAACTTCTCGTAAATGGTGTAAATCGAGCAAATTATAGAGGTAGATACTTTACGACTTATGCTTTTTCGGGTAAAAAAGCAGAAAGTCTTAGATAAAGATTAAAGCTAAGGTAGAGGGGTAGGGCAAACAGGCTTAGGTGTTTAAAACAAAAATGAAGATGGCTCTGAGCTAAAATCAAAGTCTTTCTTCTTCCAAGCTTACTAGTGGACAGAGAAAGCTGATGTTTAACACTTATTTCTGGCAAAACTCCAATCGTGAAACCTAGTTTCTTGGCTCTTAAGCAGAAGTCCACATCTTCGTAGTACAAAAAGAATCTCTCGTCTAGTTCGCCAATACTTTTGATGACCTCACTTTTTGTGAAAAGACAAGCACCAGAAACGTAGTCTATTTTTCCCTTATTATATCTGTGAGTATTCCTTCCAAGGCGCCAATCGACGATACCACCATAATCAATTTGTTTATGTTTACTATTGACCGATACGATACCAGCAGAAGAAATGTCGTATGGTGAGTTAAGTAAGTATTCAAAAAAATTGGCAGTTGTCACTTTGGCGTCATTGTTGATAAGAAGTATGTGAGTGCAACCGTCCTTTAGAGCCTCGCGTATACCAAGATTATTTCCGCCTGAAAATCCTAAGTTAACAGGTGAGTTGATAATAGTAGCGTTTAGTTTTTGTGCTGTTAACTTTTCGGAATTATCTGTACAACCGTTGTTAACTACATAGAAAACTATCTTGTGGTCAGTTTTGGCGTTTTGAAAAGACTGAATGCAAGCTATGGTGGATAGTGGGTTGTTGTAATTTAAAGTAATAATGGCGATTTTATTTTTTGACTGTTTCATTTAGAATATTTTCGATTTTTGTAACTGTGTTATCCCAACCAAAATACTTAGTTGCCCTAAGGATTGCCTGATGTGAAAGTTTTTTATAAAGTTGCTTGTCGTGTACTAGAAGTAAAATAGCTAAAGCCACTTTTTGAGGATCTCTTGGAGTCAAAAGACCAGTTTTTTTGTGGGTGATAGTTTCTCTAAAACCCCCTTCGCAAACGGCAACCACAGGAGTACCACAAGCCATAGATTCGATAACAGATAAGCCAAATGGTTCTAGATATGCAGTTGCTAGAGTGGCTATGGACTGGTTATAAACTTGACATAGCTGTTTTGGACTTAAATGACAAACATTTTTTAAATTTACTTTTTTATTTTTTGCAAAACTCAAAAGGTCACTTGTTATAACTGACCTGGGGCTAGCAACGAGTAATCTTGGTCTTAATTTGGGAGGAACTAGTGCGAGGGAGTCAATGGCAAACCTTAAGCCTTTTTGGGGCTCGTCATTGCCAACTATTAGAACTTGATTTTGACGCTTAGTTTTTTGTGGATAAAATTGCTTACTGTCGATACCGAGGTAAATAGATGAAGCCGTTACCCCATACGATCTAAATATAGATTCCGCAGAGTAATTTGAGTTAGCAATAATCTTTGTAGCAAACCGAGCATTTGCCATTTCTGCATTTTTGCGAAAAAAACGATTTAGTTTTTCATATAATCTGTTTACAAGCGGCAGACTTGGACTGACATCCAAAAACTTTTCAAAGAAGGCTCTGGTTGGTTCTTGACAAAGAAAAACCGTTTTGGTTTTTAAATATCGCAGAAGCCATGGAGCCTGGAGATGCTCGTCGTGAGTGACAAAAACAAGATCAAAGTTTTTGGAATCTATTTTCCTTGCAAGCTGTTTTTGTTTTACTCTTTCCCAAACCAAGGAGTTAAAATCCGAAAGTAATCTGTTTTTTTTAATTTGAGTTCTAGAATTGTTTTCAAAATATGAAATATGATGCTTTGTGGCAAGTCTTTTGCAGATTTCCTCAATGGATCGAAAGGCTCCACCGTATGGCAGACCAAAATAGACTGCTATATTCATGGTTTTGTCTTTCTGTCAATAACACCAAATATGGTTGAAAAGAGAGGCGGCTCAGGTAGGAATGGCTTAAGAATTGATTTGAGAAGAAGTTTTTTTAAGAATATCTTGTTGGAGAGCTGGTCTATCAGTAGCCCAGAGATACTAAGCGGGAGAGAACCCTTTAGGAAAACTCTCTTGTACTTTTTCTTAGGGAAAAGCTCTTTTGCCGACTGTAGCGTATATGTACGAAGGTGCGTCTGGTCTAGGTAATGTGCATGAGATAAGCCGAAACGCAGCAATATTTCTTGATTCTGGAGTGGTACTGAAAAAATTAAGCGCTTGGTCACACGAAAAATTTCAGTGAGAGTCTTTTTATCATCTATGTGCTCCAAAATGTCGAAAGCGACCACTGTGTCGTATTGATTGTTGGCGAATGGTAGTTTTTCTGCTTTCCCTACCATGAAAGTAATGTCCGGGTAATTTTTGATGGCAGTCTCAACAAAACTTGTTTGATTATCTAATGCGGTTACTTCGTGCCCAAGATCGTAGAGATACTTGGTATAAATACCACTACCGAAACCCAAGTCTAAACATTTACCCTTTGCGTATTTTTTTAGTAAGTTAGCTTTGTCTGGGTTTATTTTTACTATACCCGGGCCCCAGCCAAACCTTTTTCCGTTAACGAGATAATTATTTGTACTCATTTATTTTTTTGTTTAGTAGGAAAGATAGGTATAGTATAAATACTGGAACTGAAACAATTGAGGATATCAAAAAGGAGTAAGCTGCTCCAATTTCGTGGTATTTGGGAACGAGAATAGACAAGAAAACGGTCTCGACAGTGACTGTTAGGACTGCAAAAAAGGATGGTACCTGTGGCTTGCCAAGACCCTGAGCTAGTGCGGTGGGTAGAGGGGTCAGTGCTACCAAAACAAAGTAGTAACTCATAATTTTTAGAACAGGTAACGAAGCACTGACTACCACTAAGTCTTTTAGCCACCAAGTAAGAAAGTCCTCTCCGAAGTTGAAAACCAGAAAAACAACAAAAACACCGGAAAACAATATCAAAAATTGCAAACTAATATAGAGCTTTTTTAATTTCTTTATGCGGTTTTTTTCTAGCAGTGTTGCGGAAAGGGGAAAAAATGCCTGGGCTACCTGGGAAACCACCCCAGCTCCTTTCATAAAAATACTTTGGGGAATATTAAAAGCGGTAATTGATTTTGCTGTTGCCAAAAACCCAAGAAAAAATTTAGAAATCTGCGCTTCAACTTGACCAGCTAAAGTGCCAACAAAATTTTTGAGTCCAAAGGCGATTAGCTTTCTGCCTGCATTTTTGTAATAAACAGGAGCAAGTATTTCCTTTCCTATTTGTTTTTTTCCAAAGTTAAGAGCGTAGAAAAAAGTAACGGCGTGGAAAATTAGTTGAAGGAGAAAAACATGGACAAGGTCTTTGGTGTAGTAAGTTAGCCAAGCGGAAAGCAAAGTGTTTGCAGTGCCAACTAAATAGGTTTTGGAGTTGTAAACATCGAATCTTTGAAAGGCTTGGGGAATACTAAGCAGAGCATTGTTGACATGGTTTAGAAAAATTGTTAGACCTAAGATGACTGCCAGAGTGTAGATATTGGTTGTGTTGGCAATAGTAGTTAAAAGAGGCAGGTGGTAAAAGAAATAAAGAATGAGTCCAGCAAAAAAGATCCCTAGAATAACTGCCTGAATTAGAAAAATATAGAGACCGGTTTGCCAAGACTCTTTCTTTTCAACTAAGCTCGTGTCGTTTTTTGCCAGGTCACGGATAAGGGCTATAGAAACTCCAAAATCAAAAACTGAGGCAATGGGAACAAAAGAGGCTAAAAAGATGTAGATTCCGAACATGTCTTGCCCAAGGTTATTAAGGTAAATAGAAATCGAAAGGAAGCTGGCAGCCAATAGATAGATATACCCCAATAGATTAAAGAAAGTATTTTTAAAGAGTATTTTTTTTATGGACATACTTTTTGGTAAACATTGGCTATCTGTTTTGCTATTTTTTTGGGATCATATCTGTTTTCAGCCAACAGCCTTCCCTCTCTTCCCATTTTTTGGCGCTGATTGTTATTATAAATTAGTTTGTGCAGCGCATTGTAAAGTGCGTGTGGGGTTTGTGGTTTTACCAGTAGAGCAACCTCCCCGCAGACTTCAGGAATAGCCCCTGTTTTGGTGCTCACAACAGGAATACCACTTGCCATGGCTTCCACCAGGCACATACCAAACTGCTCTTCCCAGGTTTTGGTTGTTTGGCTAGGCAGGCAAAAAATGTCCGCGTTGGCATACTCAAGATGAATTTTGTTATAGGGAACGTTTTTGATATAGATGTTTTTGAAGCCCGAAATTTCTTTTTTTAGGGGACCAGAACCGACAATAGTAAGGTTTAAATTTTTGCAAGTTTTCTTTAGATCCCAAAATGCATTAATAAGATCCATGATTCCCTTTTCTGGAACTAACCTAGCTACACAAAGTATGTTTATATCTCTTTTGTTTTTTTTGTTTGGTCTTGGTTTGAAACGATCCAAGTCAACCCCCATGGGGATAACAGTAATTTTTTCCTCTCTTACCCCCTCTTTTATTAAAGCGGTTTTTGCTTTGGTGGTTACAGCGATGAAGTGATCAATGTTTTCCTTTGCATAGAACTTATTTTTTCGTCTACCAGAAAGACTTTGGTTGTTAAAAGGGATTGTTTCCCAAACGGTAGTAACTACTTTTTTGACCAGTCCCCTTCTTTTGGCTCGGATTGCCTGGCGAACATAGCCGTAATATGTTTCTGCTACATGTACTATGTCGGCACCATCTATTGCCTTGTTTAGCCGATATAGACGTTGTGCGTCGCCAAAAATTCGGTTGAGAATAGGGTATTTGTAAGGAAAATTTGGGAGGTCGGCTGGGGAATAAAGTTTTTTTAGAGGCAGATCTATTTTGTCGGAGAGAGGTCGCCTGGAAGAGATGACTTCGATGTTAAATTTATCTCTTAGAGGGTAGTAGTTTTGCATTTCAAATGGATTTAAGAACGCCCCACGAATGATTTTAACTTTCATTTTCGATAATTTTGTCTAATGGTTTTAATAAATCTTATGATGTATATTACTACTGCGTCAAAAACAAAAATGGGTTGAATTAGCAAGTTTACAAAAATATTAAAATTCTTTTTAAAGTATTTTCTTCTTGATTCTAACCAAGCATTTATGTCTGTTTTTTCTATATTATTACTGCTTGCACCGGCAATGTGAGTTACAACATCATGACTAACCCCCACCTTAAAACCTCTTTTTTTTGCTTCTAAACAATAGTCAACATCTTCTAAATACATGAAATATCGCTCGTCAAAGTACCCTACTTTGTCAATAACCCTATGATCAATTAACATAAATCCACCCGTGACGACGTCAACGATCCCTGACTTAATTTCACTATCTTTGTAATAGAAATAGTTATGCCACTTATTTAAGGTTAAGAACTTACCAAAATTTGTAAACTCAAAGATACCCACATATACATTTGGGAATCTAAAGTAGCTACCATTTTCTACACCTTGCACATTAATCATATGAACACCAGTAATACTAAAGTTCTCGATTAAGCTAGTACTAAACACATTTTTTATGGTGTCTCTATTCACAAATACATCAGGATTTATTAGTAAATAAAAGTCACTTTTACTATTTTTTATTCCTTGGTTTACAGCTTTTGAAAAGCCGACGTTTTTACTATTTTGTATTAGCTTTAATTTTTTATCTTTAACTTGCCTATCAAATTTTTCTGTAATTATTCTAACGGTGTTGTCCAACGAGCAATTATCTATGACAGTTATATTAATATTTAAATTTTTGGTAAGATTTGATGCAAAAATACTTTCTAGGCATTTTATTATTTGATTTTCAGAATTAAAAGTTATAATGATGATTGATAGAGTTTTGATTGAGTTCACGTATTAACAATTTTACTTGAACATTATGAAACGTGCCCTGTCTCTTTGTTTTGTGTTGTTAGTAGTAATCTTTTGTATAAGACCAGAAGTATATGCTGCTGAATATTTTTTTGATGACTTTGATGAAATTGATCAGAATTACTGGCAAGTTTACTTAAATAATGGGTCAGTATCTAGCACAAATGGGTCGTTATTTGTTTCTTCGCAGCCCAGCACTTCATTTCCATATATTCACAATTCTTTTGGGATTTTCCCTGAAACAGACTACAAAGTAACATTTTCATTAAAAATTAGCGGATCACTGAATTATGGTTCAGGAGTTATATTAAGTGACAAAATCATAGCCAATAGCACACAAGTCGATCTAGGTGCACAAGATGTTATTTTTCAAGTGTGGCCTGAGAGCCAGTCGGTGTACTCACTCTGGACAAGTTTATGCTTGACATCTGACTTATCCTGTAACCCATCATATAAAAAAATATACTCGTTTGCGATAAATACTACCCACAAAATTGAAATAAACGCTAAAGATCAAATTTACAGTGTTTTAGTCGACGACGTTACGATACCACAAACTTACAAAAAACAAAGACAAATTAGTTATTTCTGGGTCGGAAACCCACAGTTAACAAACACTACCACCACCAGACCAAGTATCCAAGTTGACTATATAAGAGTGGAGAGTTTGGAAGAGGAGAAAGATCCAGTTGTGATTTTACCCGGATTCGGAGGGAGTTGGGATTTGGATGCAATTTTAACGAACACTTCAGGAAATAATTGGGAAATACCTGAATTCGTTAAGGAATATGACGGAATAATAAATTCACTAAAAAATACAGGCTACAAACTGGATGAAGATCTTTTTGTTTTTGCCTACGACTGGAGAAAACCTTTAGACTTACTAGCTGACGACTTGAATAGTTTTTTAATTACTAAAAATATTGATGACAAAAATATTAATTTTGTTGGTCACAGCATGGGTGGTTTGGTAGCCCGAAGCTATCTGCAAAAATATAACAATGAGAACGTGAGCAAAGTGATTACGGTTGGCTCGCCACACAAAGGAATACTTGATGCGTACGGAATGTGGGAAGGTCTTACGATTTGGGACAGTGCGTGGTGGCAGAAGGCGCTTCACTTGATAGCGACAGAAGTAAATAGGAATTCAGGCGAGACCGAGCTCCAAGCAGCAAGAAGGGTTTCTCCTTCTGTAAAAGACCTACTACCTACTTGGAACTACTTAATGCGTGACGGTATACCAGTACCAGTTTCTTTGATGCTTTGGAAAAATGATTACTTAATCGATAAAAACAACCAACTGCTGACGATTGGTGAAAGGGTTGCTTCTGGTCATAGTAGCGATTATTTAACAAAAAGCGAACTGATGGTAACCAAACCAACAAAGGAAGATATTTTAAAAGGCCTGTGGCAGGATGGTTCGCCCATAAAAGATAATCCATTTTTGTTTTCTGTTGGTGATGGGTATGTAACCAACTCAAGTGCTGCAGAGTTATTTGACAAAGGAATACCCATGATCGGAAACCATGGTGAGGTGATATCCAAAAGAGAAAATGTTATTAAGATACTTGAAGACCTTGGTATTGCCACTGAATTTGCTGTTGGCTCCAACCACGATGACAGAAAAAAGCTTGCAATCTTTAAGCTTAACTCTCCTGGTGTGCTAGAAGTTTGTCAATTATCTGTTTGCAATGAGAACCTGGGAATAGTTTTTGCGGACAAAAAAATGATCATGGTTCCAGGGTTTATGGGAGCGTTTGACATTAAAGTTAAGTCTACTGGAGAAACAGGAAACTACCAGTTGCTAGTTGGGCAAATATATGAGACTGCGGAGTGGAACAAGTCAAACGGCAAGCTAACAAACTCTGGTCAAGTTGACTCTTATTTTTACAACTCTGGAAATAATAGTTTAACTATGGACTCAGCTACGAACAACAGGAATATTTTCTTGTACTACCCAGAAGGTGTTGAGATAAAAAATATTAATAAAATTAGGCAAGACATTCTTAGGCAAATAGACACGAGTATTGCCTTGGGAGACATTTACGGTTTTGACCTTTTGGTAGACAAATGGGTAGCTCTTCATAACTATGTTGCTAGCTTGGAGTCCGAAAAAATTGCTGGTATAAATCACAAAGACTGGGGAGAAAAAAATAATGGTTTTGCCCGATCTGTGTTTGTGTCTAAAACACCTGACTATTTTACAGAGCGCCTTGCAAAGATATATACAAATCTGAAAAATAATTACCCAAGCAACCCTGAGAATTTCTACAAGTTGGATAAAAGGGCACAACTGTTGATGCTAAAGTCCTTCTTAGGACTGTAAGTTTAAGACCGCCATTGCTAGTTTAATGCCTGATTCTTTTGTCTTTGCCACCGCCAAATACCCACTTTTATGACAAAAAACAGCTTCCTCAATACCGCTAACCTCTGCTAGCTCTTGATGTTCTTTGCCCAACCATGAAACTGGAAAGTTGGCGCGATAGCCACCAAAGTCATCTTTGGTGTTCTTGGCTGGTTGTAGGTACCAATTTGATGTATTTATGTCAGGGTACAGAACAAACTTGATAGTTGGATACTCTAAAACAACCTCCTTCCAGGTATGATACTTGTCTAAAATAAGAATGCTTGGGGTGTTTTGCTTTTTTATTTCTTCGTTTACAATTTGTCTGCTTTTGTGTTTATCTTCGGCTTGATTAATTTCCCCTACTAAAATTTGTTTACAAAGCTCTAAGCTAGTGTAGAAGGATTCATTTAGGTTACTGACACCGTGATACTGGGAGATAGCATAAATGGCACTGGCAATGTTGTACTCGTTTATATTTTCGAAGTTTTTTGTGGAAAGCGTGACAGCGTTATCCATAGCGTCGATAGGTTGGACAAGTTTTTTCTCAATAATTTCCTGAATTTCTTTTGAGGATACTAAATGTTGCCCAAAGTGTTTCCAGATTAGCCCGAAGGCAGCGTAAGGAATACTATTTTCTCTAATCAATGTCTCATCTACTTGATGGTGATCGTAGCGATTTTTGACTGGGTTGTATTCTCGACCCACATCAACACAATAGTCGCACTTTAAAGCTAGTTTTAGGTCTCTTGTGCGAACTATTTCAACTTTTTTTCCATCCTTTTCGAGAATAAGTTTTAGAGTAGCTACCGCAAAGAGGTCATCTGCGTGGTAAAAGCCGCCATGTGTAGCTATGGTAATTTTTTTCATAAATGGTGGATCTGACTGGATTCGAACCAGTGACCTCCTCAATGTGAATGAGGCGCGCTAACCAGCTGCGCTACAGATCCGTTTGACTCAATGTATTTTACAATGAGATTTCTTATTTTTCTCCCAAACCACGATTTGTAGAACTTTTCCCTTAACCTAGCATCAATTAGGTCTTTACTTGTCGCACCCACATATAACTTTTGATTTTTTGTTCTTCTTAGGTTTCCGCTACCACCTGAGGCCATTAGGATGACCTCCAAACCCAGAATAGCCAAGCCTAGGCACAAAATAAGACCTATAGTTGAATATATCTTGTGTTTGTGGTATATTTTCACTTAATAACCGGCTTGAGAGCACACTCAAGACCTCTGCACTTTTAGGAGAAAATTCATGACTATTTACGACGACCTATTCGATGGTGTTGGTAACTCTGTCGCTGTAGACCATGTTGCAATTCACGTAGCCTTTGGTATGCTGATCGCAGCTACAACCCTGTTCAAGAAACTGGGCTACACTGTTCACCCAACTCGAAAGGCTAGTGGTGATTGGGGGAAAGCAATCTTTATGGTCAAGGATGGATCTGTATCTA
>MFAQ01000011.1:23315-29493 GCA_001776275.1 Candidatus Collierbacteria bacterium RIFOXYD1_FULL_40_9 | reverse complement strand
CCACTCACGGTTGCGTCGGCTATTCAAGAGTGGGCTCGTCGTGGTGGAGTTGAAGCAGAATTCGAATCGGTTCCAGGCGGGAAGTACTTTGTCACAATTCCAAGAATCCTGACAATGCCCATCGAACTAGTCCCTCAACCTGAGAAACAATAAACCCCCAAACACAAAGAGAAAAAATCTCCTAGTGCGAGGGGGATTTTTTTGGCGAAAAATATGAAATTGGGGATGATTGAATAATCGACTTGGTCAAAGTAAACTTAGCTTATGGCTTTTTTTCGAAAATTTGTTCACGTTATTTATGAATTTATTGAGTCTTTTGTAATTTCGGCTTCTTTTTTTGTGGTTATTTATCTATTTTTGATGCAACCACACCAGGTAAAAGGTAGTTCCATGTTCCCTACTTACAAAGACAAAGAATATTTGTTAACCGATAAAGTTACTTATAGGAGAAGATTACCAACATACGGTGATGTAATTGTTTTTAAGGCACCCATGAATGAAAGTTTTGACTTTATTAAGCGTGTTATCGCTACCCCAGGACAAAGTGTTAAAGTTGCAAACGGAAAAGTGTTTGTTGATGGGAAAATGCTAGATGAGCCATACTTACCAGATGAATACGTAACCTCTCCTGGTGAGTTTTTGCAGGAAGGTGAGGAGTACACCGTGCAAGATGGGGAAGTGATGGCTTTTGGGGACAATAGAGATCACTCATCTGACAGTCGAGACTGGGGACCTGTACCAAATAAAAACATTACAGGTAAAGTCTTTTTTAGATATTGGCCAGTAAGTGTTGCGGGGCCAATAAAGAAAGATTACTAACGAGGATCTCTTTTATTCGTTAAACGGGGCAAAAGGATTTCTGTAAGCCTCCGAGTAGGAGTCATTGGGAGTGTCGTTACTTGCAGAGGAAATTTCTTCTTCTGGAGGGTTTTGAGTGGCGCTTACAGAGGAACTGAGAAGAGCGTGAATTTTTTGAACCTGCAAATCTGTTTCTTCTGGTTTGCCCTTTAGAACAATGTGAATTGCTGTCTCCACTCTTGATCTTCTCATTTTTACATGTGCATTTTCTCCGATAGATCTTTGCATTTCATTTGCCATGAGTTCAATGTTTTCATTGATTATCTTGGGGGCGTTATAGTCTCTATCTCTAATTGGTTTTTTGAACTTTCTGGCCAGCTCCTCAGCTCTTCGAACCGAACCACCCTCTCTTAAAATTATTTTGTAAGCCTCAATCATGGACTGAGTGTCTGGAATGGCAGCCAAAGCCCGGGCATGGCCTTCGGTAATGACACCAGAAATAAGGCCGTCTTTTAGGGCATCTGGTAACTCGAGAAGACGTAACGTATTACTAACATACGCTGGGCTCTTGCCAATACGAATACAAATATCCGTGTTGGCGAGGCTAAACTCCTTTAGAAGCCTTTCGAAAGAGTTTGCCCTATCGATGGGGTTTAGATCTGAGCGTTGAACATTTTCAACGATGGCCATTTCCAACATACCCTGTGGCGAAGTTTCGATGACTCTAACCGGTACTTCTTTAAGTCCAACCAGACGAGAGGCGCGCCAACGTCGCTCACCGGCGATAATTTGGTACCCGGCAGGAGTGTGGGCAACGACTAGGGGCTGGATAATCCCGTGAGTTTTAATGGAGTCGATTAATTCACTTAGTGACTCTGGGGTAATGACACCTCTGGGCTGGAGAGGATTGGGTTGAAGATAGTCTATGGGTAAAAGGGTTGTCTGCTGCGTGTTATCCATTTGACTTTAGGATAGCACATCCACAAAACTTATCCCATTCTTTTTTCGAAAAGACACTGTACCATCCGAAAGGGAATAAATTGTGAAGTCTCTACCTAGGTCAGTGTTTATACCAGCATGGAACTGTTGACCTCTTTGGCGAACTATTATTTGTCCAGCCTTGATCTTTTGGCTGCCAAAAATTTTTACACCAAGTCTTTTTCCTGAGCGTTGTGAATGTTGTCTGGTCGCTCCACCAGATTTAACGTGTGCCATATGTTATGTTTTTTAGATTTAGTTTATTTTTTGGAGAACAATAATTTCTCTTCTAACGTAAGCATCTGGTCTTGAATACAGTATGCCTTGGTTGAGCTGATTGTAGCTTAGTTTGAGCTTGTCGTCAATAATATCACTAGTCTTATAGTCTTTTTTACCGTCGTTAAAAACAGGAAAGACCATTACAACTACGCCTTTGGACTTTAGGCAGGAAAGCCAGTCTTTTAAACAACCAAGATATAATTTTTTGAGTCCAGGGACCAAATATTGAATTTTATCTGGCCTTAAATTGGTTTTACCCATAAAAGGCTCCGTAACTATGAGGTCAACCTTATTTTTAAACTTTTTTGAGAGATGAGTACTATCCAAACACTCTATTAACTGCTTTGAGTACCCCATGTGTGCCAGGTTTTCAGAGGCTTCTTGAGATTGGCTGGCTGAGACATCGGTGCCATAGGAATTGAAACCAAGCTCCAAACCCTCAATAACGACTCTACCAGAGCCGCAAAATGGATCGACCAGAACTTTACCATTTCCCCAGGAATCACTTGGGGCTAAGTTAATCATACTTCTTGCTATTTTGGGTGGTAGCATACCCGCTTTGGCGTTTACAAATGGCATAAAGCGGTCTTTTTTTATCCAGTGCTTGAAATCATGGACCCAAATAGTTTGCCAAACCTGATTTGTGTCAAAATCTAAGAAAAATTCATCGACCTTGTGCTTGGCAATTATGATTGGAGATAATCCGTAGGAATCTTGAGCGTCTAAAAACCTACCCTTTGCAAGTAAATCTTTAATTTCTCTGGAGTCTAACCGCTCTTTGCCAGCAGAAACTGTGGTAGTGGAGAAATTTTTGTGGGTGATTTGTTTGGCAATTGATTTTGGAGTACAAGTGACACCGTCCAAAAGTACAGCCATTTTGATTGCGGAGCCAAGCTGAGAAACAGCTTTTTTTGCTTCATCTTCACTCTTAAAGGTGAGAATGTAAACATTATTTTTAAACTCGGTTGAGTCAGAAAAACGTGTCTGTATTTCGAAGCCAGACAAACTGTTACCTGCTCCACAAAAGAGCAAAAATTTCATTTATTTTACGGAAATTGATTTAACTGTGAAATGTGATAGTTGTTGCCTATGTCCTTGAACACGGCGATAACGAGATTTAGCTTTAAACTTAGCGACACGAATCTTGAGTCCTTTTTTATCACCGGCGTGAGTCAAAACGACTTGCGCCTTTTCGACTAAAGGGGTGCCAATGGTTGTGTCTTGTCCGTCAAAAGTAAGGAGAACGTCGGTAACTGTAAGAGCGCCGCTTTCGGGAACAGCTATCTTCTCTGCTACAACTTTGTCGCCTTCTTTAACTAAAAATTGCTTTGCACCAAGTTTAATGACTGCGTAGGGTGTTTTGTCTGTCATGGGCGAAATTATATCTCAATTGGGGGTAGTAAATCAAGCTGGCGAACCAAAAACCCCAAAAAGATAGCAAAAGAAAGCAAAGAGCTCCCTCCGTAAGAAAAAAGGGGCAGAGTTATGCCCGTGACAGGCATTAACCCCATATTCATCCCGACGTTGACAATAAACTGAAAAAGTATGACAGAAAAGCCTGAAAGACAAAGTAGGTAGGAGTCTTGATCCTTTTGCCGGCTAGAGACATAGAGAAAAAAACGAAAAAGATAATAAAAACAAAACAAAAAGAATAGTACGCCCAAGAAACCAAATTCCTCGGCAAATGATGCAAAAATAAAGTCTGTATGGCGCTCTGGTAAAAAGTTTAAGTGGGATTGTGTACCAAGCTTAACACCCTTGCCAAAGAACCCGCCAGATCCGACGGCAATAGTGGCCTGAATGACATTGTAGCCCGCCCCTTGAGGATCCTTATAGGGGTTTAAAAAGGTCTCAATTCGAGTTCTTTGGTATGGTTTTAACAGCACGGACTCCAAGGGGACAGCAAGAAAAAGGAATAGTGCTCCAAAAACCAAGACTTGTTTAAAATGACCAGAAACCATGAGTAAAAAAATTGGCATGAACAAAATGGTCAAGGCGGATCCGAGATCTGGTTGTTTGGCAACCAAGACAACAGGTATGAGACTTAGAAATATGAACTTGAGGTATTGACTAATTTTTTTGGGAGGAAACATTGTTAAGTAGGAGCAATAAAAAATTGCTAGCATGGGTTTGACCAGCTCACTTGTTTGTAAATTAAAAAAACCAAAGTCTATCCAACGTATGGAGCCTCTAACATTTCTACCAATAAAATAAGTAAGAACTAAAATAGCAATGCTTGTAAGATACCAAAAAGTAGCGGTACTAAAGAGTACGGTATGATCTACTTTTGAAACAAGATAAACAATAAGTATACCGATCAAAACAAAGGAGACTTGGGTTAAAAAAAGACTGGGGTATGTACTCCAAATTGTGACTAAACTTAAAACCTGAAGTACGAAGAGTGAGGCAAAAAAACCAAACTTACTTTTTTGCATTTAGCCTTTTTATTTGTAGTATCTCGCCTTTATTTAATACCGATACTAAAGCTTTACGTTTTATAAAATTTTCTTGGCTTACTGGCCAACTGGGTAGCGTGGCCTCTACAAATTCATCAAAGCTGCAACCAGCATTTTTTCTTGCTTCTTGAAGACTGCGAACTATTTCCCTGGCGCTTCCTTTGTCTTTTAAGTCGTTTGTAATGTTTAGATCGTAACTGACAAGATCTGCCGGCTGATCGGAAAAGACTATTTTCTCAACGTTTAGTTCTTCCGAAATTAGAAGCTGCAATCTCTCGTCGCTCTGGACAGCTTTGTATTCACTGGAAATAGTTATTGAAGACAGGGCCTGTTTTACAGCAACAGAGTGCACCTTTCTTTGTGCATGACCAAGTTCGACGATTTCCCTTATCCTGCTCATATCGTCAATTAATGATTTTTCTTGTTCACTTAGCTCAACTTGTTTTGGCCAACTTGCCAAATGGACACTTTCGTTACCCGTTATGTTTGTGTAAATTAGCTCGGACATGAAAGGTACAAGGGGTGAAAGTATGATGGATAATTTTTCTAAGACAATTTGAAAGGTCTGATAACAGTCGTCTTTATCTGCTAGGTCTATTGCCGCTGGACCAACCCTGTCTCTCGAACGGCGAATAAACCAAGTCGAGAAGTCACTGACAAATTTTTCTAATGCTTCGGTAGCAGAAAAGGCGTTATAGTTGTCTAGATTTTTTTCGACTTCATTTATGGTTTGGTTTAAACGGGCAATAATCCAAGTATCCAAAATATTTTTTGGGGTAAAGTGCAGGTTTTGTTTCCAGTCATTTTCTAAAGATACATTGTTGACAAAAAAACGATAAGAGTTCCAAAATATCATGTGGAACTGGCGCTTGACCTCACTAGTCATTTTGTAACCAAAAAGTAGGTTCCTTTCTGGATTGTGGCGAACAAAACTCCAACGCATGACATCAACACCGATTTTGTCAGCTCCTTCGTTGAACTCTATCGAGTTACCCCAAGACTTGTGCATGGCTCGACCATCTTCTCCAAGCATGGAGGCAAAGCCTAGGACTGTGGTGAAGGGGTTTGTGTCCTCTAAAACAGTACTCATAGCAATCATGGCATAAAACCAGTTCTTAAACTGCCCAGGAAAACTTTCGGTGATAAAGTCAGCTGGGAACCACTGGCGCCAATATTTTTTGTCGGTGGTGTAGCTAACTTTTTTGGTTTGTGGATCGACCAGAGTAGAGAAGGGGACTATGCCAGCGTCGAGCCATGGATTACCAACATCGCTGACCCGGCTCATGCTTTGACCACATTCACAGTTTATTTTTACTTCATCGATAAATGGCTTGTGAGGAGTATGTCCTTCAAAGCTTTCCCAACCAGAGATTGCTTTTGTTTTTAACTCCTCTTCCCCACCTAAGACGGTAAAATGTCCGCAACTGTCGCAAACCCAAATTGGAAGTGCCAAACCCCAGTAGCGATTTTTTTTACTTATTAGCCAGTCGTGCATATTTTTGAGCCAATCCAGCTCTCTATCCAGACCAAATTGAGGTTTCCAGTTTATTTTTTTGGCAACATCAATCATTTTTTCTCTTAAGTTTCTGCCAAGTTTGTCGTCTGGATCTTTTTTGTCCATGCTGATATACCATTCATCGGCCACTTTCCAAACCAACTCGGTTTTA
>MFAQ01000011.1:22815-23197 GCA_001776275.1 Candidatus Collierbacteria bacterium RIFOXYD1_FULL_40_9 | reverse complement strand
ACCAAACCAGTACCACTGTCGCTAGTTATGGGCATGATTAAAGGATCGGTAGCAACGACAATGTGCATTTTATCCGGATTGTCTTTCTTTAGTTTTTTTACTTCTTCTAGAAAACCAAAAGGGGCGGTGTACTTTAGACCGACAAGTTCTTTTCCTAAAACAGTTTTGAGTACTTGTTTATACTCACCCTTAAAAACAACTTCGACCAAGTCTTTGTGGATCCAAAATTTATCACCACTATTTCCTTGCACCAGAGAATATTCTTGGGCAGCGTCGACTGCTACCGCAATATTGGCAGGTATGGTCCATGGTGTTGTTGTCCAGACCAGCAAGTATTCGCCGTCTCGTCCCTCTATTGGTAATTCTAAGTAGATTGATTTAT
>MFAQ01000011.1:19273-22795 GCA_001776275.1 Candidatus Collierbacteria bacterium RIFOXYD1_FULL_40_9 | reverse complement strand
TCCAACCTTTTTCATTACATACTTTAAGAAAATGCCAGATCATGTAGTTGTTTTCTGGCGACATCGTAAAGTAGGAGTTATCCCAGTCCATAAAGTAACCAAGTCGCTTGCTTTGTTGGGTCTGAATCTGCGAATATTTTTTGACTCGGTCTTTGCAAAGCTGAACAAACTTGTCAACACCATACTCTTCGATATCTTTTTTGCTTCTGAAACCAAGCTCTTTTTCGACTTCGACCTCAACCCACAAACCTTGGCAATCAAAACCGTTTTGAAAGCGCTGTTTAAAGCCTTTTAGGTTGTTGTAGCGCTGCCACAAGTCTTTGTAGGTTCTACCCCAAGCATGGTGGACACCCATAGGGTTATTGGCAGTTATTGGGCCGTCTTGGAAGTAAAACTTTTTGTCTGAGCCATCGTTTTTGTGAAGATACCTGTCGACTATACCAGAGCTGTACCAATGATCTATTAAGTCTCGCTCTAGACTTGGAAAGTCTACTTGCTGGTCTACTGGTTTTATTTTGTGATTGGTCATAATATTTTTTTACGAAAAAATCCCCACTTGCGCGGAGATCAGAGTCTTTTGGTCCTTGCAACCTAAAGACGGTACCATCTAATCGTTTTTACTTAATTACCGCTATAACGGGCTTACCCGGGCAGTTCTACTCCCCCGCCTTGGCGGGGTTTCTTCTTCCAACTAACTGGTGATAGCCAGCTAAATGTCTCTAATGATGATTATAGCAAAAAGGGTAAAAGGGTATAAGATGAGGATGTTTACTAATTAAAAATAAAAATGACAGGATATTTTGCTCACATTGAGGAAGAAACTATAAAAAATAATAATTTTAGAAAAGTCTTGTACACAGGCAAGTTTTCTCAGCTCGTTGCCATGTCACTACTTCCAGGAGAGGAAATTGGAGAAGAAGTACATGATCATGTTGATCAGTTTTTTCGGTTCGAAGTAGGGGATGGGAAAGCAATTTTGAACGGCGAGGAAATTCTTTTTAAATCTGATGATGTTGTCGTTGTCCCTGCCGGCACCAAGCACAATATTATTAATACTTCGACTACTGAGACCCTAAAACTTTATACCATCTATTCCCCTGCCAATCACCCAGACGGAACTGTTCATGCTACAAAAGCTGAGGCAATGGAGGCAGAAGAGGCGGAACACAAATAGCCTGTTGGAGCTCTGTCATGCTGGACCTGACCCGGCATCCAGGACCTTCTGGATTCCGGGTCACTACGTTTGCCCGGAATGACAAACAACGAAACTTGATAAAGGCAAAAAAAAGACCCGCCGATTTCTCGACGGGCCAACGAACTTAAGGAAGAGCAACGAGATCGAATGTGCCAGAGCACATAACGGTCACAGTATTATTGCTAATGGTGACGTCAGCATAATACTGCGAACTGTTGATCTTGACCAGAACCTGAAGACTAGGATAACCAGCAGGAAGTGAGACTGCTACTCCACAGGGCTGGGTGGAGAGAGCTGTTATGTATTTAGTGACACTTTCAGTCGGTATGAGACTCCAAACCGGTGACTGTGCCACATTGTTGTATGTCACCCAGGTGGCGTAGTACTGATCAGTGCTTGTGGTGGGGGCAGTTGTTGGCACCTGATCAACTGGTGCTGCCTGAGTCGCGACTTGGGTTGGAACTGATTGAGCAGCTTGCTCAGTAGGAGCTGTGGTTGGGACAACTAATGTTGGAGCGACAGTGTTTGGGTCTTGTAAAATCCCGATCCTACTATCTTTGTCGCAAGAGATGATGACTGGACCGGATGAAAAGGCTTCAGGCATCTGAACTTGAATGTCCCGGCTTCCAAAGTTGTCTATGATCAAGGCACCCTGTCCTGCGATGTAGATCTGGTAGCTATTGCCACCTTCACAATCCAGCCTTCTCTCGATATTGTCTACCGTCCCCATAAAGATCGGGGCTTCGTCTGCAAGGTAGAAGTCTATTTTGGGCTGAACCTTAAGTCTTTCACCCATTGGCATTGTCCCCGAACTAACGGTGACTGCTGGAGCCATGTTGGGATTTATGTAACCCAACACCTTTCCGGCTGAGCCACTTGCAACACCAGCAAAGACCAGAATGCCGCAGGCCATAATAGTTATGATCCCCATTACTAAACCACCCTGGCGTTGATCTGGGGTAACATGTGGAACCTCAGCATGAGACAGCCATCCAAACACTTTACCAAGCAGCTCGTGAAACAGGTTAGCTTTTGCCACTTGGTTGGTCAAACTTACCAGTTTATCAGCTACAGATCCGGGGAGATGGCTTAAATCTCCATCTATGTTTGGCCTCCCAACCGCCTGAATCAGGCCAACAACGAAAAATACAACTGCAAGGAACCCTATTCCACAGAGTCCGAGTGTGATTGGGTTTGTTAGATCCACGATTTTTCTCCTTTGTTGAGTTTTTAAACCCCCTTTGAGGGGTGCGTGGCCGAGTGGCCCGTAATTGCAGGAAATATACCACAAAATAGGCTTAAAGTCAAGTGTTATGGGATATTACCAAAGCCTATGGCGTCGGGGGCATGCTGGCTAGTACCTAGCATGGAGGCTGGGAAGATGGCAAAGTTACCAAAGCGAGCCTTGATCTTATCCAAACCCAGATTAAGATCTAGTTTGCGCTCAATGGGATCGAATAAAGAAAGCTGGAGATGGTTGATTGAGGCTAGTTTAAAACAGGTGAGGCTAAGATTTTGTATCGGCAAGCTAGGAAAGCTATTTAAGAGACCTAAAGATAGTTTAAAAATTTCAGAGCTGTCAAACAGCCCTTGCTCAAAACTTTTGTGCTGGTTGTAACTAGTACCATTGGCAAAACGCACAGCTAGATAGATACCACGAGACAGAAGAAACTTTTTGCGAAGCCTGATGGCCACTTTTTCAGCTAACTTGGCTAAAATTATTTTAGTATCAGCCTGATTTTGATTAGATCTTGGTAAGGTGTAGGTATGGCCAATACTTTTGACCTTGAGGTTGTCCCAGAAGCCAGCGTCAAAGCCCCTCAAGCGCTGATACCAATAGATGGACAGGACGGAGTGAAAGGCCTGATTAAGTAAGCGGGTATCAGCTTGGTAAAACTCTAAAACTGTTTGAATACCTACCAGATTTAGCCTGGTGGCGGTCTTGGTGTTGATGCCAGTAAGATCGGTTAGTTTTAGTTTGGAATAAACCTCTGAGAAGTTTTGGGAGTTTATTTCTTCTAAGCCATCTGGTTTTTTGAGGTTGCTGGCTACCTTGGCGAGGTAAGAGCAGGGAGCTAACCCTACCGAAACGGTTAAGTAATCCCCTATTTGCTTTTTTATTTCTTGTTTTATTTCTAAAAATAGTTTTTTTAAGCTTAAGTTTTGATGTTTAAAATTGGTAAAGTCCAAAACAAACTCGTCGATAGATTTGGTGGTGACACTAGGACAATATTTATCTAAAAGTTTTTTGATTTGCTTGTGGACAAAACGGTATTTGGGTGGGTCAGAAACCAAAGAAAGTAAGTTGGGGCAAAGCTTTTTGGCTT
>MFAQ01000011.1:5626-19242 GCA_001776275.1 Candidatus Collierbacteria bacterium RIFOXYD1_FULL_40_9 | reverse complement strand
GGGTTTGTGGCGTAGAAGTGGATTTGCTTGTTGTTCGACGCTAGCAAAGCAAGAATTAAGATCTAAGTGAGCAAAAAGAGAAGGAGAGTTGTTAAAAAAATTAGTTGCTGATTCCATCGGAGACTTCTTCTAGTGTCCAAGATAATTTTTCAGTATCCAAAGAAAGACGCAAAAAAGTAGCATGACTAACCAGTGAAAAAATATGATAAAGCTTACGACCGTCTCTGACTATATGCCTTAAGCCCACCTGAGTAACTGGATAAATTTTATTGTGCCACAAGATCTGCTCTGGCTTGGCTTTGCCTAGCTGGTGATCGAAAACCATTTTGACACTAACAGGTTCGGATATTTTTTGGGTCATAAACTAGTTTACCCAAATAAAAGGCGAATGTAAAGATGCTACGAGTCTCTCACTCCTGCTAACTCTACAGATGTCATGCCGGACCAGATCCGGCATCCAGGCTTTTTCTGGATTCCGGGTCGCACTACGTTTGCCCGGAATGACAAAGAATAAACTTAATAGATGTAAAAAACACCCAGTCATTTGACTGGGTGCTGAAAGTTTAGCGCGGGAGATCGACATAGGTGATGTAGACATGGACGTTGGCGCCAACGACTCGGCTACAAATTTCAATGGTACCATTATCGCCTGGGATGACATCGATAAGGCTGGGGTCAGCGTAAGTAGTGCCAACCTTAACCGTTTTACCCTGAGGGGGAACGATGGGTAAGCAGGTTTGACTATTAACAATATCGACCACATTTTGGTCAGAAATCGACTGAATGGGAATAAAGGCAGGATTCCACCATTCTGGACCATATTGGACTCGAACGTCGGAAAGAAGCTCGACGTTGGCGGAAGAAGGTTCTGGAGAGGCTATGCCTAGAGCTTTCTGGATAAATGGTCCTACAATCATCAAAGCCGCAATGACAATGATAGAGACCAAAATGAGAATCAAAGCATACTCGACCAGACCTTGGCCCTTTTCATTAACGATAGTATTAGATTTCAAAAGTTCCTCCGATTATTTAGGATAAGAAATTATACTACAGGGCTTGTTATTTGTTGCGCTCGACAGAGATGGTGCAGTCGCCGACTAAAGCAGCAATGGCGCCAAAGCCAGCCAAGACAGGCAAGAAGAAAACGCCAATGACTCCAGCGGTTAAAGGAAATTGAAAAAGAACTTTCCCGGAACTATTTTTAACTAGAATGTGGCGGATATTACCTTCTTTTACTAGTTTTTTGATGGTATTAACAACATCTTTACCAGAAACCTTATATTCCTCTTTTTTAGTTTTTTGGGTTGATTTTTTTTTGGTTTTTTTCATTTTAGTATTTGTTTCGTAGGAAAGTTGGAATGTCTAAGTCATCTTCAATATTTATTTCTTGGTGGTCAACTTTGAATTTGGTTGCAGGAGTGGGTTTTGGTTTTAGATCGTCTTTATCGACTGGCTCTGGAGAGGGTTTGGGGAGATCTTCGACTGGAGAGCTACTATAAAAACTGGTAGATCTTTGAGAACCTCCAAAATGTCTTCTAGATTCATCGAACCCAGCAGCTATAACAGAAATCTGAACGTCGTCTCCCATATCTTCTCGAATAGAAGCGCCGAAAATAATGTTTGCATCTGGGTCGGCGGACTGGGTAATAATAGTGGCAGCGTCGTTGACCTCATTCATGGTCAGATTCTTGCCACCGGTAATATTAAAAAGTATTCCTCTGGCGCCTTCGATACTAGTTTCCAAGAGAGGCGAGCTAATAGCCATATTGGCGGCGATCATAGCTCTTTTTTCGCCTGTTGCTCGACCTACACCCATAAGCGCAGAGCCGGCGTTGGTCATAACTGATTTGACATCGGCAAAGTCAACATTGATAAGACCAGGAACGGTAATAAGATCAGAAATCCCTTGCACGCCTTGCCCCAAGACAGAATCGGCAGTTTTGAAAGCGTCTAACAAAGATTGATCTTTTTTGACTACATCCATAAGGCGCTGATTTGGAATAACTATGAGAGTATCGACGTTGTCTTTTAGTTTTTCGACACCTTCTTCGGCTTGGACTCGACGCCTAGCTCCTTCGAACAAGAAGGGTTTGGTAACGACAGCGACAGTGAGGGCATTAACTTCTTGTCTTGCAATTTCGGCAATTATTGGAGCAGCACCAGTGCCAGTTCCACCACCTTCACCAGCAGTAATGAAAACCATATCAGCACCTAAAAGCACTTCTTTGATTTTCTCTCTGGATTCTTCGGCAGCCTGAGCACCAACCTCTGGGTTGGAGCCAGATCCAAGACCTTTGGTGTTTTTTTCTCCGATTTGAAGTTTGATGTCAGCATTACTTGCAAGAAGGGCCTGCATATCTGTATTGACAGCAATAAATTCGACACCCTTTATCTTTCCAGACGAGATCATGGAATTGATTGCGTTGTTTCCACCACCACCAACGCCCAAAACTTTTATTTTGGCAAAGGTATTTGTGTCTGGTTTTACAAGTCCCACTTTAGGGTAAAAATGATTTAATAAAGTCGATTACCTTACTGGCAACTTTTTGCCCAGGAATCCCCTTTATCATACCAGAGAAATTCATTTTGGAACTGCCCTGTTCATTTTTATTTTTTAAACCATAAAGAATAAGTCCGGCAGCGGTAGAAGAGATGGGGGTATTGATCTCATCGATCATGCCAGACAATCCAGTTGGAATTCCAATTTTGGCGGGAAGCTGCATTACGCGACGACAACTCTCGGTGGCTAGGACAGTAAGTGACCCTCCTCCTGTAATGACAACTCCGGCAGGTGACTGCCCTTGGAAACCTGATTGCTTAACTACCTGATTGACCATAGTAAATATCTCGTTTAGTCGAGGTCGGATGATGCCTTCGACAATTGTTTTTTTGGATACAGACTTTGTTTCTTCGCTGATACCAAGTTTTAATAAATCGATTTCATCTTGATGCTTAGCCTCTGGGTCGATTTTTTCTGGTTTTGGTTTGGAAACGAAGTACTTTACTTTTTCGGCACTATCAACACTAATTTGCAAACCTATGGCGATATCATCACTAATTTTTTTGGCACCAACAGGAATAACAGAAGAATAAACACAAGAACCTTCTAGGAAAACACTAACACTTGTTGTGCCTCCACCAATGTCAACAAGAATAACACCAAGGTCTTTATCGGTATCTGTGAGAACAGCTTCAGCAGAAGCTAAGCCAGTGAAGACAATACCGCTAACATTAACCCCAATATCACTGACACAGCGAGTGACATTTTTTATGGCAGGAGAAAGACCTGTAATTAGGTGAGCTTCTGTTTCTAAGCGGATACCAGACATGCCAGTTGGGTCTTTGATCCCTTTTTGACTATCGACAATAAATTCGCTCGGAAGGACATGAATAATTTCTCTGGAGGTTGGAAGTGAAATAGCTCTGGCTGCTTCAATAACTCTAAAAACATCGTCTGGAGTAATTTCCTGTTCGGTTTCTCTGATAGCTACCAAGCCGTGTGAATTTTGGGACTGAATATGCTCACCAGAAATAGAAACGTAGGCTGAGTCCATACCAAAGCCAGCCATTCTCTCGGCAGCCTCAACGCAATCAGTTATTGCCTCGACACACTCTTCGATGTTAACAATTTGGCCTTTTTTTACGCCACGACTTGGAACAGTAGCCACACCGACCACATTTGTTTTTACTCCATCTTGTGAGGGAACAGTAATAAGACATGTTATTTTACTTGAGCCAATGTCGATTGCGTTTATTCCTGATTGTTTTGCCATTTTATCTAATTATTGGATTAGCGTACCTTAGGTCTATGATTTTTGGGTCCTTTTTTATTGTAGTAATAAACCTTAAGGATTGTAAAGACTTTATGAGTCTTTGTTCATCGTATTCCATGTTTATTATGATATCTGGTTGACCTACCTGTGCAAAGTATACATTGTTATCTAGAAAATATACATTTGAGATGTCTGCGTGACTTAAGACTATTTTAATTAAGTCATACGCAGATTTGTACCAGCTAAAATCTTTTTTTTCTAATGTTGCTGTGAATATTTGTGAGCTGGTTGTAGATGTAGCCTCAAAAAAACCATCGGGGTAAATCTTGAAGCTTACAAGTTGACTATTTTTTAACCAATCTGCTATCTCCACACTTGGTTTATTAAAAAAAACAGTTGAGTCACTTGCAACTGGAGAACTATTTATGCTAAGAGTTGGTTTGTTTGGCATAACAGTAGAGTTAAACACCAAAAAGTCTACGGCAGAATGAAATTCAACAATAAGAGTGTCGAGCCCTTTGTTTTTTAAATCAATTTTTTGATATTTGCGACCAAGAGCCAGCTCCTTTGAAAGGTTTTTTTTGTTTAGAGTTATCAAATTCTTCCCTATAGTTTTTTTAGCTTGTTGGCATAGGTCTTCTTCGCAAACTTGGCCATCGCAATAACAATAGACGTTTTTTATTTTTGCAAAGTTAACGAGAAGCCACAAAAAAATAAGCAAAAGGGCACTAATTAAAAAATACCTTTTTTTAAAGTAGAGCCATTTTCTCCAATTCGAGATATATCTTTTCAACTGCATTGTTTTGAATTCTTGTCGGTAGTTTTCTATCTTGTTGTGACTCTGCCTCAACTATCTTAGCACTTAAGGATTGCGGTGTTAAATCTGCTTCTTTTAAAATCAGGCTGTCTACAACAGACTTGGCATACTGTGCATTTAGTAGTTGCTCTTGGTGCGACACCCAGCTTATAGGGATAATGATCGCTTTTTTGTTTAGGGCAACTATCTCGTAAACAGTGTGAGCGCCAGCGCGACAAATAATGAGGTTAGCAGAACGCATGTAAGTAGCTTGATCTTTTCCATAAAAGTAGTTTGCGTAGGTATACCTTGATGATTTCGGGCCTAGTTCGCGTTTGATTTTCTGAGCAGTTGCTTGATGGTTTAGTTTTTTATTGGCACCGAGCTGATGAACTACATGGTAGTCTTCGACCAGTCTTGGAATAAGTGGAAAAACCATTTTATTGATAATATCTGATCCTTGTTTACCGGCTGTGATAAATAGCACCCTTGCCTTTGTCTTAACATTGTTTTTTGGATTTAGCAGTTCGCTATTAAGTGGCATTCCAACCACAACGGATTTTTTGGGTGGAAACTGATTAGTTTTATCCTTGTAGGTCAAAAAAACTTTTTTCACAAATGGCGCGATTGCTTTGTTTGCCCACCCAGCAACAACAGTCTGCTCGTGGGTAACACTGGGAATACCGAGAAAAAAACCAGCTAAAACTACTGGCACGGCCATAAATCCGCCAGATGAATAGATTAAGCTTGGCTTATATTTTAGAAGATAGTAAAACGAACGAAAGATACCTGAAACAATTAAAAGCAATTGTTTGGGGTTTATTTTTTTGTAAAACCTACCTGTTTTTAGCTCGAGAAAGTGAATACTCTCTGCTTTGACGTCGTGGTATTCACCAGAAAGACTTTTGTTGTCCGCCAAGTTGTACTTGTGACCAAGCCATAAGATTCTGTAGCCCTTTCTTTTTAGAAACTTCGCAACTTCCAAAGCGCTGTTGTAGTGTCCGCCTGTAAAAATGACTAATTTTTTCATTGTTTTTTGGCAATATTTATTAGTAAGCCAAGTGCGATAAAATTTGAGACCAATGAGGAACCACCATAAGAAATAAATGGCAAGGGTACGCCTGTTAGTGGCACCAGAGCCACCATAGAGCTTAAGTTGACAAAAATTTGAACCAAAAATAGGAGTGATACTCCACTGGCTAGTAAAGTCTCAAACCTGTCGTTCGTTTTGGCAGCGATTTTAAATGATGACATAAGTAAGTAGATGAGAATTGAGATTATAAAAACACTCCCCATAAAACCAACTTCTTCTGCAATGATAACAAAAATCGAGTCAGTTGTTGCTTCTGGGAGAAACGCATACTTCTGCCTAGACATACCAAGACCAACTCCGGTCCAGCCTCCTGAGCCAATTCCATACAATATTTGGTTGATATGATAAGAGGCTCCTAGTGGGTCAGCGGTTGGATCTAAGAAGGTTTTGACCCTATTCATTCTGTAGGGTGACAAAAGTATTAATAATAGTATTGAAACCAGAATAAATGAAGAGAAGTAAAAAATATATTTAATGGGGGCACCAGAGAGATAATAGACAAGAAAAGAACTGCCAACAACAATAATAGCAGTGCCTAGATCTGGCTGAAGCATAATTAGTAACAAACAGAAGCCAATAAGAGCTATAAATTTTATTATTTCTCTAGGCTTCTCCAGCCAGTGTGATAGATATAGTATTAGGGAAATTTTTAGAATTTCCGACGGTTGAATGACTACTGGACCAAAAATGAGCCATCTTCGTGCACCCATAAACTTTGAACCTAAACCAGGTATAAGGACCAGAATAAGTAGAACAATGGTCAGAAATAAGCCAATTGGGGCAATTTTTTTGAGAAACTTGATTGGTAAGTTAGAAACGATCAAACTACAAACTATACCTATAAGAAGCCAACTACTTTGTTGTTTGACATAGTGGAATTTATCACCAAAAGTCTTGTAAGCATCCACTACCGAAGCATCGTATACAGCCACCAAACCAAAGATAGCAACCAAAATGCCAGAAATGAGTATAGAAGAAGAAAGAGGATTGGTTTTAACCTTCATTTTAAATAATGGCCAACCAGATACCAAAGATAACCAAAAAGATGTTTACCAGCCAGGCTCTTTGAACTATTTTAGGCTCTGACCAGCCAATTTTTAGTAGCCAATAGTGTATTGGGGCGATAGGTAAAATTCTTTTTTTAAAAACTCTGACCCAAAAAATTTGCAAGAAACTGCTTAAACCATCGACGATAAAAGGTAGTCCGATAACCATTAGAGCAACTACTTTACCGGTAAGTAGACCAACCACAGCCAGGGATGCTCCAAATGATAGTGCTCCAACATCGCCCAAAAAAAGTCTGGCCGGATAAACATTAAAGTATAAAAAGGCGAGAATTCCACCAAGCCACAAAGCAATAAAAAGTGAAAGCGGAGTGTCCAAGACACTAGTTGACAAAATTAGAAAACCAAAAAGTGAAATCATCAGGAGACCTGACGCAAGTCCATCCATACCATCGGTGATGTTAAGGGAATTACAAAAACCAACAATCAAAAGAGCAGCTAAAGGTATAAACCAGGCTCCAAAGTGGATTACACCAAAAAAAGGGACGTGGACAATATCTATCCCCAGATTGAAGTACATCATACTGCCGACGACTAAACCTAGTATGCTTTGAATAAGTAATTTGGTCTTAGTCCGAAGACCGGCGTATCCACCCTGCCTGTCTAGCTCAAAAAATTTGACGACATCATCGTATAGGCCAAGCAAACCAAAAGACAAGAAGGTAAAAAAGATAATATTTATTTCGTCGTTAATTGGGTAAACGTGAATTATTTCAAACCCCAGAAACTTCAAAAGAGGCATCAAAAAAACAAAAATGAGACTAGTAATGGTAATAATTAGCAACCCACCTCCTTCTGGGGTTTTGGACTTGGACCTAATGTGCTCTGAGGCTTCGTCAGTTTTACTTTTGTTTACCGCCGTTTTGTTTTTAAAAAACTTAAACTGGTATAAAGAGTTTATAAAAGGAACAATGGAAAGAGCGTGAACAATAAATGAAAAAAGTAGGACACCAAGTAATAAATCCATTATTTAAATAATTGTAATATTTTTGGTAAAAAGATAAAAAGGCCAATAGTTATTGAAAAAAAAGCTGAAACGAGAACCATACCGGCCGATACGTCTTTGGCAACTTTTGCATCTTGTCGCCTCTCTAGGGTAATTAGGTCAACCATTGACTCTATTGCAGTATTTACCATTTCCGAAACCAAGACCATATTGAAGGTAAAGATAAGTGTCAGCCACTCTAAGTAACTAATGGATAAATAGCTACCAGCAAGACAGACACAAACTATGGCAAAAAGGTGAAACCGAAAATTGGGTTGGCTTTTAAGATTATGAAGAAGGCCATCGAAAGCATGCTTGAAGGAGACTCGGTGGATACGAATCGGATTGTACATAATTTGATTTTAAACCCTACAACCCTTAAAGCAAAAGATGTTTTGCAACCTGAAACCAAAGAGGGGCTGCGGTTTCTGAGCCCCAAATTGAAGTTTTAGGTTCACGAAGACTAACTAACATCGTATATTTAGGGTTGTCTGCAGGAAAGAAACCTATGAAACTGGCAATGGTTTTATCTGGATCGTAGTGTCCTTCTATGGGTATTTGTGCCGTTCCGGTTTTGCCAGCTACGCTAAGGCCTTTGGGTTTTGACCACTTGGCCTCTCCGTTTTCAACAGCTTTTTTCATGATTTCTGTAATCTCGCCAACGGCATTTTGGTTTAAAACGGACCAACTTTCTGTAGCAATCTCCTCTAGTACTGTTGGTTTGACATATGTACCCTTGTTAGCAATAGTGTTAACAGCAGCAAGCATTTGGATTGGAGTAACAGCAATACCTTGCCCAAAGGAGTTTGTTGCCAAATCGATTTCACGGTATTTTTCACCATCTTCAATAACCTTGCCACTTACTTCGTCTTGTAAGCCTGCGTCTGTTTTCTTTCCAAAACCAAACAGCCTAAGGTAATCAGCAAATTTTTTGCCGCCAAGTTTATTGGCGACATAAACCATACCGGTATTGTCCGAATTTACTATGGTCTCGGTCATGGTTATGTTTGGTCTATATTTTTCGTCCCATGTTCTGATACTGTACTTACCTATTTGGACGGGTGAACCACAATTGTCGCACTGAGTATCTGGGGTTACAACTTTTTCATTTAAACCTGCCGCCATTACCAAAACCTTGAAAATCGATCCCGGTTCAAACAAGTCAGCGACGACTGGATTCTTATAATAATCACTTGGAAATTTAGAAAAATTATTTGGGTCGTAATTTGGTAGAGAGGCCGAAGCTCTGATTTTTCCCGTGCTCGGCTCCATAATAACTATATTGCCAGCACTGGCTTGGTATTTTTCAATTCCTTCTTTGAGATACTTTTCGGCAATATACTGGATGCTTTTATCAATGGAGGTTTTGATATCCTTGCCTTCGGTGGCGTGATAGAACTGATAATTACCAATAAGGATTGGATTACCAACAGCATCTTTTTCGGTTCTGACCTTACCCTCTCTACCTTTTAGTTGTCTATCGAAAAAACCTTCGATACCAAAGTAGCCCTGCTCTTGGCCGGCCATGTCTTGGCCAACAAACCCCAGTAGATGAGCCGAAAGACTAGCCTCTGGATAAAACCGAACATACTCTTCTTCGAAACCTAAGCCAGTGATTTTTAAATTCTCAATTTTCTCTTTTTCTTCTGGTGTTAAAAAGTGCTTTATTGAAACCCAGTTTGAAGTAAGAGTAATTCTTGATTCTAGAAGCTCTTTGATTTCTGCCGAAGTACTACTTTCGGCTGTGGGGACTATAAGTGGAGTGAGACTATCAATTAGTTGTTGCTCTGAAATTTTCAACTGCGGCTTGTAGAGATACAGGTGATACAACCCCTTGCTGCCCCCCAAGAGACTACCATCTCTATCCAATATGTCTCCTCTTCTGGCTTTTAGGGTGATAACCGTTTCGTGTTGCTTGCTTGCCTTTGCCTTTAGTTCTGGCCCCCTTAGTATCTGCCAATAAAAGAGACGAACTAAGAGGATGACAAAAATGACAGGAATAAAAATTGTTATTATCCTTAATCTATCCTGAAGATTATTTGTCAAATGAAGACCCATTCATTTATTTTAAAGCAAAGCCGGCAGAGGTCTGCAAATAAACTACCTGACCGCTTCTCACAAACCCTAAGCTATGTGACAAACTCTCGACGTCACTTAAGCGGCTAGCCTCTTCTATTTTGGTCTTTATTTGTCTATTTTCTTTTTCTAATCTGAGAACTTCTTTTTCCTGGATTGCGACGGCGAGCCCTTTGGTTGAGAGGATGTTCGCGCTAATCAAGTTAAGTGCAGATAAGACAATAAGCAAAATGAAGCTAGTCTTGATTATGGTTTTGTAGGTTAACATTTTTTTATTAATCTTAATTTGGCACTTCTGGTGCGCATACTATTTTTTAATTCTTCAATTGATGGTTCAATTGGTTTTTTGTTAATAGCAAAAACGAGATTTTTTTGTGTCAAATCTTTAATACTTTCTTTGACAACTCTGTCTTCTGTGGAATGAAAAGTGATAATTCCGGCGACCCCATCAGCTGCCAGTGCTTGCGGAATAAGTTGAAGAAGCTGCTTGATATTTTCTCTTTCGGAGTTAACAGCCATTCGCAAGCTCATAAAAACCTTGGTAGCAGGGTGAATTTTGCCTACAGCTGAATGCTTAACACTGGAGATAAGAGTAGCTAATTGTTTGCAAGTTGTTATGGGGGCTGTTTTTCTGAAATTGACAATACTTTTTGCAAGTGGCTTGGCATATGTTTCATCTGCGAGCAGAAAAAGCTCTCTTAGCTCACCTTCGTTTAAAACATTTATTAAATCTTTGGCTGTAACACTTAGTGTTGGATCTATTCTCATGTCCAAAAGAGCATTTGAGTTAAAACTAAATCCCCTATTTTCATTTAGAACTTGATTTTGGGATGGTCCCAAATCTACTAGTATTTTATTGACCGCTTTTATACTGTGTTTGTTGATTTCTGATAAGAAATTTATAAAGTTAGTGTTGATAATCACCCAGTTACTATTTTTGAAAAGCGTGTCTGGTTTTGAGTCGCTGGTTAGTAGCTGTGGCTTTGCAATATCTTTTAGAAAAAAAGTTGCTCTTTCTATTGACTGAGGGTCAACATCGAAAGAAATAACTTTACAGCCCGCCTCGAGTGCTTCCTGTGTATGACCTCCATCCCCCAAAGTAAGATCGACAAAAAGGTCACCACTTTTAAGACTTAGGTGCTTTGTGATTTCACCTTTGAACGCAGAATAGTGGCGGTTTGATTGCTCTGTCATATGCTTAAATTTATGAGTTCGGGGTCACTGCTTACTGTTTTTGCTATTAAGTCAAGGTGCTTATGATAGTTGTCGCGATCCCAAATTTCAATTCGATTCAGGGATCCGGCCACCACCACTTGTTTCTTTAGATTGGCTATTTTTCGAAGATGTTCTGGTATGAGGGTTCTTCCTTGTATATCGAGATTTAGATCTGAGGCTGATTGAACTAATAGACGTGTTAAGTTTCGTGCTTGTGGATTGGTCATCGGTAGCGAGGCCAGCTTTTCTGAGAGCTTCTGCCAATATGAGCTGGGGAAAAGAAAAAGACAGCCGTCTAGACCCCAAGTGACTACCCCACCTGAAGCGAGTTGTTGTCTGAAGGTTGCTGGTATTGCCAGTCTCCCCTTGGCTTCGATCGAATGGTAGTAGTGTCCAATAAACATAATTCATAGGCAGGCTATTTGTGGTTATAAGATACTTCACCACTTGTCACCACTTTTAAGTATGCAACAGAAAAAAACGAATGTCAACAAGCAGAATCGGCGTGTCATGTAAAGAAAGAGGCGCATGCTGCGCCTCTATTTTTCGATGTTTGTAAGTATTATTTTGTGAGAATTATGGGACCTACGAGATAAAGGTTTAGCGATTCTTTGCTACCTTTTTCATCATCTCTTGTGATTTCTGCTGAGAGTGTCCAAGGCTTTTGATTTATATTGATTGTGACTGATCCATCTTTTGCTGACGACTTTAGGGGAACAAAGCTACTTCCGTCATAGATATAGGCGGCAGTAGCTAAAGGGGCAGTAATGACAAGGTCTCCTGCAACTGGCTTATCACTAGTTGACGAGAAAACAACTGGGTAAAGAAGAACTTCCTTGTCAAAAGGTTTTGGTAAACCAAAAGAGTTCATCATTATAAAGTTGTCTTTGGCACTAGCTTTGGCGGGAGTAAAACTTACTTTGCCGTCTGGTAAGTTTGGTTGACCTAAGACAAAGGTAAAGTCACCTTTTAGTAGGTGAATTTCGGGTTTGCCCGAAAATTTCATTCGGAGTTTGGTGGTACCTGATTTTAAATCTTTATCAAAGCTACACTTACCCCCCGTAGAACAGCTCCCAAGTATAATTCCCTTGATGTATTTATCTGGTATTGGTGTTTCGATGTTGGCCTTAATCCCTTTTAGTAAGTCACCAGATTGATACTCCAAGTCAATTGAGGCTTCCTCCGCCTGATTAATGTTTTGGCCAAAGAAAGTAAAAAGACGATTTGTGCTGTGTGGGACCAAAGAAACAAATGGTCTCTTGGAGAATTCAAGTTCGTTTAGAAGTACCTTGCTGGTGGCGGAATTATTTTTTTTGGTGTTTTGTGTGTCTTTTTTGGCACCACAAGCAGAAAGCAAGAGAGCAATTGTAAAGATTGTAAGTATTTTTTTGAAGTCCATAATTAACATTTTAAACTATTTCTTTGGAAATTAGTTTGCGATTCATTAGATTTTCGAAGTAGCTAGAGACACTGGCTATATTTTGGGGTGGTCTTTCTGGGTAGCCCATGTGACGTAGTAAGTACTTTGCAAACCTAGATGCGGTTTGGTTTTGCTGTGCTTGACTCTTTGCTTTTTCAATTTGGTTTAAAAAAACTAATAAAGATTGATAGATTTCTGGGTCTTCAACACCGGGAGCTGTCAGCTGAGTAAGGATTTCGAAAAAAGACATGCAAAGTGAAATTTTTTTTAGATCTGCTTTTATATTGGTGAAGGAGGAAACGGTGCTGGCTTGGTCTATGTACTGATACTCTTTGCCTCTAATCTGAATATCTACCTGCGATATCAGGTCTAAGTGAGGTGACTTTTTTGAGTTTTGTCTCCTGGCACCAAGTGCAAAAGCAGATATTAGGCCATGATTTCTTGTAAGTAGAGTGATAATCTTGTCGGCGTCTTTGTAGTCTGTGGTTTTTACCACAACACCCTTATCCTTAAATTCACCAACCATGATTAGTTAAGTGTAACCTCTTTATCCTCTCTTAGATCTACTACTGTTTGGTTGCCGTCTAGAGTTATGGTGTGCTTAACGGTATCTAAACCTGGCTGTTTTTGAATTAGTAGCTTATATGTACTTAAGTCTATTTGGGGTAACTGGTATTTGAAAACAATTTTGCTTTGAGACTGAGGTCTCATGGTAAAGAAGCCTTCAAAAACTGTTTTACCTAGTTCCTCTAGGGTTTGCTCCTTAACTTCTGATCCTGCGACAGATAAGAGTTTTGAACCCTTGGGAACATAAACCCTAACATAGTCTCTATATATACCGTTTAGACATAGTTGACCTGCCTCTAGGTTACAGTTATCCCCTTTTCTGGGGTTGTTATAAGAAATAGAGACAGTTTTAGTAACAACACCATTTTCGGTGGTTATTTCCTGTTCTACCTCCCTAGTAATAAACATATCAGACTTGGCGCCACCGAAGTTGGAATCGCTAATGTGAAGATAATCACCAGAATAATCTTTGATTCTGCCGGCTGCATTAAAGTCTTCGGCAATCAACTGTGTTTTGTCTTCTAAAAAGTAGAAGATAAGATGTTTTTCCTTAATGGCTGTTAAACCAACGTTGAGAAGCTTGGGCCAGGTGTGCTTGGGACTGCCCATGGCGTTGGCCATCATGGA
>MFAQ01000011.1:0-5610 GCA_001776275.1 Candidatus Collierbacteria bacterium RIFOXYD1_FULL_40_9 | reverse complement strand
GGTAATCATATCTTCTAATGCATAAACTACTTGTGGACAATCACACCTTTTATCTATTTGGGGGCCAAAGTTACCCCAACCGCCAACACCAATGGGACCTATGACCTTAAGAATCTCTACTGGGAACTTAGTATCAATAGCGATTATGCCGTCGACTTTTGGCATCCCAGAAATATCTCTGTAGTATTTGTAAAACTCATCCATAGAAACTTTAAAGTCAGGTGAAAGGTTGACGTTTCTAAGATTTAAATACTGCTCGTTTAAATATTTTTTGATTGGTTCTGGAGCTGGTACTTTTTTTCTAAACCTATCGTCTAGATCGTAAATATTGTATGAAGCAAGTGGCTCAATTTTGCCTTTTGTAACTCTTAAGAAAGCATAAGCAGTCATAAATCCTCCAGTTGCCCGCAATTCTCCATCGTTTTGCAAGAGAACCATGTATGTCTTTGAGTTTGGATTCCCTAAAAGTTCTGGGAAAAGTTTTATTAGGGGTTTGGCTTGGGAAAGTAAGGTGGCGGATTCTGCTACCGCTGACTTGAGGTTAACAACTTTACTACGAACACTTTTACCTCTAATGGTTTCTGGGTAGCGTTTGGGGTCGATTTTATCTAGCTCTTTTTGGGCCGCTTCCATACCAACTGCAACTTTGTCTAGCTCTGGACTAATTTTGTCTAGTGTTTGAGCCATAAAAATAATTCTGTCTTCAATTGTTTGTGGTTGAGATGTCTTTAGTTTTCCTTCCCCACTAGCACTTGTGATAAAGCCGAGCAAATCAGCGTATGGCTCGACTGAGACTATAAGCATATTTAAGGAGTCAATAAGGTGGTTGGCGGCAAGAAGTGCGGATTGGCCGTCTTGAAAATATTTACCTGCGAAGGGAACTTTACCTGCCCAAGAATATTTGTTGTACTTTTCTTGAAGCACTCTTGTCTCTTCTGATAGTTGAACCGCTTTTTGCTTGGAGAGTATTAGGTCCTGATTCTGAAATGCCTGCTTAAGCTCATTTGTGGTGGATTGAATTTTGTTTGCGTCAGGCATAAAACTCATAGCAGTTTTATATCCAAAGGCACCTAGTCCAGCAATTACTAGCAAAACAACTAACACAGGGACAAGGAAAATTAAGATTTTTTTCTTCATTATTTTTTATGTAAATAAATTTACCACTTACTAATCATAGCAAATGGAGTTTTGAGAATAATATAAATATCGTAAATTAGAGATTTTCTTTTGGCGTAATCTGCGTCGATAGCCACTCTTTGGTTCCATGGTATTTCGTTTCTGCCAGATACTTGCCATGGACCGGTTAAACCAGGTTTAACAGTTAGACTTTCGTCTATAAGTTTCTCCACATTTTTACCGTACCTTTTTATGGCGTCCTTTAGTTCTGGTTCGACGTAAGCTCTGGGTCCAACTAAGCTCATTTCACCAAGAAGGACATTAAGAAGTTGGGGTATTTCATCGATGCTGGTTTGCCGCAAGACTTTTCCTAGTTTGGTAATTCTTGGGTCGTCGTCTAGTTCTAATTTCCAACCATTTTTTTTGTACTTTTCAAAAAGCTCTGGGTTGTGTTTCCAAAATTCAACAGAGTGAACTGTTTTACCGTCTATTTCGAAGGTTTTCATAGAGCGAAATTTGTACATACCAAACTTCTTACCTTTTAGACCAACTCGCTCAGGCTTATAGAAAATGGGTCCTTTTGAATCTAGGTGAATTAGGATAGGGATAATAATCCAAAGAGGTAAGAAAAGTATACCCAAGACAACGGCGGCAAGGATATCAATTGCTCTTTTTGCGATGTCATAAAACATAGGCACGGTTCATTTTATCCTAAAGTTTGACTGAATGGTATGGATACTTTCTAAAAATTTTTGTTAAAATGTCCAAATGATACCAGTCATTATTTGTGGTGGAGTAGGAACAAAGATGTGGCCAATGAGCACACCAAACACCCCGAAGCATTTTTTGCCTTTAGTAGATAGTGAGTCCCTATTCCAAATAAATTGGAGAGTTCTTAGAAAGTGGTTTAGCCCAGAAGAAATATATGTGCAAACAAACGCTCACCAAGCAAGAATTGCCCACCACCAGGTAAGTGAGATAGTTCCGGAGAATATTTTTATTGAGCCAGAAACCAGAAACCAAGGACCAGCAACAGGTTTGGCTGCTGCAAACTTGATAAAGGCGGGTAAGGGGGACGAAGTTTTTATGCTGATTCAAGTTGATGACTTAAGAATGCCAGAAGATAACTTAATTAGTTTTATGAGAATGGCTGAGAGACAGTCTATGAACACTGACAAATACGTCACAAGCGGCTTTAGTCCAAAATGGCATCAAGGTGGAGTAGATTATCTACTTAAAGGAAAGCTGGTTGAAGAAAAAGATGGTGTAAAAATATTTGAAGTAGACGACTTCGTAGATAGAAGTGAGACCGACCGAATAAGCGAAAATATTGGCAAGGACAGGCTACTTGTTCATACAAATCACTCTACGATGACCGCAAATAAACTAATGAGCTACTATCGAGATTACAAGTCGGATTGGTACAGCCTATTAACCAGATTCATTCAAGGCGAGGACATAGAAGAAATTTACCCGCAAATGGAGAAAGGTCAACTTGAGATGGTGACCAAAGAACTATATAAGAAGAAGAGAGCCCTGGTGATTGAAAACAATTTTGAGTGGATAGACTTTGGGACCTGGGAGGCAGTTAGCAAGTATTATGACGAGAGGGGGATAACCCATGGAGTCAGCGGGACAATTGAGCTTGAAAGTAAAAACAACTTCCTGTGGAGTCAGTCCGGAAAAACGATTGCCACAATTGGGCTTGATGATATTGTGGTGATTGAGTCAGAAGAAGGTATCTTGGTATCAAAAAAAGAAAAGACCGGACTGGTAAGTCTAGTGACTGAAAAAATAAGTTCTGGAGATATTTAGTCTTTGACAGACTCTACATATTTCATGATTTTTTCTGTAAAGACGGCCTCTGTGAATTTTTTGGCGTTGTTTAGGCATTCTTTAGGGTCAATATTGAGATTTTCAAATTTTTCTATTGCTTTATGTAAAGACTTGGAGCTTTGATGTTTGAAGAAAACTCCAGTTTTTCCATCAATAACAGTTTCTCTTGCTCCTCCCCTGCCGTAGGCGATTACAGGGGTCCCCTGGGATTGCGCTTCTAGCGGAACTAAGCCAAAATCTTCTAGCCCTGGAAAAATTAAGGCTTTGGCTTGGGAGTAGTACCTGATAAGATCCTTGTCGCTTACTTCACCCAAAAAAGTAATATTGCTTAAGGAAATTTTTTTTAACCGGTTCAACTCAGACCCAGCACCGATCACAACCAATTTTTTGTTTAACTTGTTAAAGCAATCGATAACTAAGTCAACTTTTTTATAAGGGACTAGTCTGCCTGCCACCAAGTAGAAATCTTCCTTTGAGTACTTTTTGTGTTTAGCAAAAAAAATATTGTTTATGGGTGGGTGAATAACAACAGAATCGCGCAGGTAGTATTTCTTAATTCTTTTTTTAATTTCTTTTGAAATTGCTATATAGTGATCTGGCCTTGATGCGGTTATTTGATCAACAAGACGAAAGTACTCAAACAAGAATCTTGGAAGTAGTCTCATCTTCCAATCATTCTTGTAGTTTTTTGAGCCCTTCCATAAATATCTAGTTGGAGTTAAACAGATGCAAATATGTTTTTGGTTGGTGTTAGTGATGACGGACTTGGCATCGGCACTAGTAACGGAAACAACCAAATCAAATGGTCTTAAATCTAAGGTTTCAAATGCCAAAGGGGCTATGGGTGCCAGCAATTCATGGCGGGATCTTAAAAAAGGAACTCTATTTAAAAAAGTTGGGCTGACTTTTACTTTTTTTGACCATAGCGCTTTTTGAGAGTCGTAGACCAATGTAAAAAGGGGTGCTTCTGGCCAAATCGACAGCAGAGATTGTAGCAATCTTTCAGCGCCCCCTGATTTATTGACCCGATCATAAACAATATCAACTTTCATTTACAAAATGAATTGTAGATATCAATTGTCTCTTTTGCCATACGCTTCCAAGAGTATTTCTTGGCTTGGAGCTTGCCTCTTAAGATTAATTCTTGGCGAAGCTCTTGACTACTAATCATTTTTTCTAATACTGCAACCAGATCACTCACCGAGTTTGGATCAAAGTAGAGTGCGGCATTACCATATACTTCTGGTAGACAGGAAGCGTTCGAAGAAATAACTGGTAAACCAACAGCCATTGCCTCTATACCGGTTAGACCAAAGCCTTCCATTTTACTAGGATGAACTAGGCACAAAGCGAGTGAATATAATTTACTTAGCTCATCATCACTTACAAACCCCAATAACTTAATAATGTTCTGAGCCTTGTGACTTGCAATTTTTGCCTCAACTCGCTTATAAAAAACCGAGCGAGCACAGACAATAGCTAAGTTAAGATCGACCTCCTTTTTGCTATTGTGAGAAAGTACAGCGTCTATAAGGACATCAAGGTTCTTGTGTGGATAAACGTTGCCAGTGTAAATAACAAATGGCTTTTGAAGATTGTAGTCAGTCAGTGTTTTTGTAGCTATCTTTGGGCTGAGATTGGTTTCCTTTATTTTACCGTCGCTAGCTTCATATGTAACAAATATTTTATTTTCGTTTACTTTTAAATTACGAGAAACATCTTTTTTTACGTAGTTTGTGGGAGTAATAATTGCAGTAGCCCTTCTGCTCATAATCCAAAACTCAATTGCGTACCCTAGCCTTTTTAAGAGGTATCCTGCAAGGAATCTGGTAGTTGTTTCTTTTCCTTTTGAGGTGTGCTTTATTAGATCGTGGAGTGTAACAACAAATTTTTTGGGGTAAAGAATTGGTGCGTTAAAATGGGGAACGTGGAGTAAGTCGAGCTTTTCTTTCAGGTAAACAAGAGGCAGGATTATTTGCTCAGAAAAGCTATAAATGGGGATATTTATTTTTACAATTTTTACATTTGCAAGACCTTGAAAGCTATGGCTATATTTTTTGTCAACAAACAAAATATACTCATTTTCCTTGTCTTGTTTTAGTAAATTGTCAACTAAGTTTGTTACATACCTACCCAGACCGGTGTGTTCAGGTCCATAAAGCCGCGCATCGATACCAATCCTCATTTTTTCATTTTGTACTTTAGTAACCGAATACCACCAAGCAAGTTAATTCCCAAAACAACAATCCCAGTTACCCAAAAGGGATATTTTTGTTGATAGAACTTACTGTAAAAATTCTTCCAGGCGTCAGTTGATGCTTTTGCCACTTTTAGGCGATTGGCTCTGTCGGAGGAAGCAGTAAAACTGTTTTCCTTACGTAACCCAGATGAAGCCCCGCGCAAGTGGAGAGCTGAGGTTTTTGGATAATAAATAATTTTGTACCCACTGGCACTTATTCTAAAACACAAGTCTATATCCTCACCATAAAAGAAAAAATTTTCATCCCAGCCACCCAAACGATCGAAAATATTTGTCGGAATCATAATAAAAGAGCCGGCGGTAACTGGAATAGCGTGGACTGAATTTAGATTTTTTCTACCTAAGTGATAAGAATTAAAAAAAGTGGAGTTTGGAAAGAGACTTGATAGTCCAGAAAA
>MFAQ01000010.1:17361-18911 GCA_001776275.1 Candidatus Collierbacteria bacterium RIFOXYD1_FULL_40_9 | reverse complement strand
AATCTACACTAAAAGTCAGAAATGATAGTGAAAATCAACAATACTTTAGTATTTATGTAAATGACTTTGTTGTAGATTCTCAAACGAATACTCCAATCCCTATTTCCGAGAACATCACCAGCCACTGGTCACTGCGCAAATGGATATCTGCCCCAAGTATGATCCCTGTAGACGCTGGTCAAACTCAAAACATCGAGATAACCATCAGGGTTCCATCTACCGCCTTACCTGGTGGTCACTATGCCATGATCACCTACATGCCAAATGCAGATCTCAAACCAGGAGAGCTCAAAAAAACAGCCACTATCATCGGTCAACGAGTGGGTACACTTTTATATCTACAGATTAAAGGTGATATAAAAGAAAAAGCCAACCTTTTAGAATTTACTGTTCCTAAGCACATCGAAAAGGGACCGGTGGAGTTTACTGGTAAACTCGAAAATCTTTCTGATATTCACATTCAACCTCAAGGCTACATTCGTATTACTGACATGTTCAACAAAGAGGTCGCCAAACTTCCATTAGACCTAGGTAACATCTTCCCCGAAAACACCAAAGAATTCAAATCTGTTTGGAGTCAAAAGTGGGGTTACGGTCGCTATAGTGCCGAACTAAATCTTGTTTATGGTACACAAAACAATGTTTTAAGTGGTCTTGTTTATTTTTGGCACTTCCCCATCACTGCGGTAATTTACAGTCTTGTTGCCCTCATATCAATCCTCACCATTATTGTTATACTCAACAAACGAAGCCACAAGCACCAAGAAGAGCTAGAAAAAGAGGTACGAGCACTCCAAAGAGAAATTGAAGACTTAGAAAAAAAATAAAATGAAAAAAATAATCCAGTTATTTGTTACTGGTCTTTTTCTAATACATACTTCTTTACAAAGTCCAATTTTTGCTGTTACAGAAACTTCAGACGTTAGTGCATCTGTTCCCTCTAGTACCTTCTACGGACCAACCCTAATCTCACCACCAGATAATCACGCCACTAACAGTGCTCGTACCTCCTTTATTTGGAAAAGACCATCACCACTTCCCGAAAGTAGTACTCTTCATCACTATGACTTATTTATTGACGACTCCATTTTTGCCTCCAACGTCCCAGATAGTCTCACTAGCCAGGACTTTTATTTTTACACTGCCTCTGCATCCTCTGGGTACTTTTACATTGCCCTAAAACAAGACCAAACCCAAGGTTATCACACCTGGCGAGTCGCAGTTTACGATGATTTAGGGCAAAACACTGCTACTGGAAACTGGACTTACTACATAGACTCAGTTGCCCCTTTCATATCCTTAACTAAAATAAATTCAGCCACCTATACATGGGACACATCTGTTTCTGGGTCCATACCAGAAGAAAGCGAGCGCTACATAACAGTCACCGGCAACAGTCCCAAACTCTCAGGAAAGGTCGAAACTAGTGCCAACTTTCAATTCAGTCTTATTTGTCCAAGCGGAGCCCCTGCAAGTTGTAGTAATCAGTCATGGGTTAGCAATTCTACAGATGGTAATTGGGAACAACAACTAACAAATTTAACTGCCAA
>MFAQ01000010.1:17207-17329 GCA_001776275.1 Candidatus Collierbacteria bacterium RIFOXYD1_FULL_40_9 | reverse complement strand
AACCCTGTCCCCAACATTACCGCCATTAACCTCTACACCCACCCAAACACCACTACCAACAACTAGTATTACACTTACTCCACCACCAGACTTAGCGGCACAAATAACACCGACTCCCTTCA
>MFAQ01000010.1:17029-17171 GCA_001776275.1 Candidatus Collierbacteria bacterium RIFOXYD1_FULL_40_9 | reverse complement strand
GAAAACAAGCGGCTGTTGTAGAAGGACCAAACTACCTAAATATACTTTTAATTATCCTTCTCTGCCTTGGACTACCAACTCATCTCGTCTTATCTGGTTTTGGCTTAGATATAAAAATGTCAGACATGACTAGGTTTATTTT
>MFAQ01000010.1:11758-16990 GCA_001776275.1 Candidatus Collierbacteria bacterium RIFOXYD1_FULL_40_9 | reverse complement strand
CACCAGAAACCTTAGCAAAATAACGCTCTACGATGCCCAAAACCCTCAAAAACCACTCTACGAAACTCTAAGTGACATTAAGGGGGAATATTTTCTACCAACAAACCTACCAAACCTCATTTTTGTCAGAGTCAAGAAAATAGGTTTTATTTGGAAAGATCAAATAATAAATAAAAACGTTCTCCATTCTTCATGTCTCTGTCTCTATCCCAAAAAGATGTTTACAGAAAAAGAAAAACTACAAGCATACACCTACAACAACATAAGACCCATCCCACTCACAATCGCCTTGATGACCTCACTAGCTTGCCTCTACTTCCTAAGAAATGCTTATACAGGTGTATATCTCTACTTAACCCTTCAATATATCTACTCCGAATACTTCTACTTAAGATCTAAAACAAAGTAGTCCTACAAGTTCTACAGCATGCACTACTAAGGTATCAAACTAACAACCAAGCTTGTATCTTCCCCCAAAAAGGCAGCTACCTCACCAATAAAAGGCGAAATAAAATCACCACATATATATCTAACAATATATATCTAAAGGTATCAAATATATTTTCACACAACATATAAGCCTTAAACAGAATATCCGCATAAATAAAGTATATTTCAAGTTCAATAAACGCATGAAAATATTTATTACCGCAAAAGCATGCAACAATAATAAAACAATAAGTTTGTTTAAAAGAATATTACCGAAACAAATAGGCACAGCTAATCACTTAGTTTATCAATCCCGCTGTCTGCTAACCTAAACATATAGTGTTGACTTCCCAAATAAACTTGTCTATATTTAAATATATAACCGTCTAATATCGTCTAATATGAACCTAAATAGAAGTTATCAACATAAAAAATAATAATGTTAATAAACGACTTCTCTCAACAAGATTTTCTTCAAAACAAGTCAGGCTCAAATAAACAAATGCTTCTCGAAATAATTACCGCAGGCACTATTTTCTTGGCTCCTATTCTTTTCCTTATCCTAATTAGCTCATCTTAGGGAGTCGTAAAAAGTAAATGAACCTGCCCAAAGACAACCACGAGCTACTCAAAGAGTTTGCTAGCTTCCTATCTGAGTCTGGACTGTCTGCTGTTTCTATCAAAAATTACCTTAGTGACCTAAGAAACTTCTTTACCTTTTTAGAAGTAAATGGCAACCCTGACCTCTATAACCTTTACTTAAATATTTCAAAATACAACAAAGAGTATCAAAACAACCAGAGAGATCTTTTCACACCAACAAACACCATAAATAGAAGGCTAGCATCTATCAGAAGATTGACAACTTTCCTAAAAATAAACTTTTTTGCAAACGACGATACCCAAAACCAGATAGTAGATCAAAATACATCATCAACATCAACTTCTTCAAATCTTACCCTTGATAATTCTAAACAAGTCCCAAGCCCTACTTCTAGTCAAAAAGTCATTGATCAGTTTAGTTCCTACCTAAAATCAGAAAAAAAGACTCACTCTACAATCAAAAACTACTGTTCGGATCTCTATCACTACTTTAACTGGATTGCCAAACACACCCCTTTCAACACTCATCACCTCAAACAAGTCCTAAGCAAAGAGCAACTCAGCTCATATGTCTCCTACTTAAAATTATCCCAGACAACTTCGTCAGTCATAAGTCGCCGTCAATCATCGGTTAAGAGACTTACCAGCTTTTGTCACAAACAAGGTTACATCGATACAAACCCATTCGAATATGTTCAGACCGACACCAAACTTTCACCTCTTTCTTGGCTAAAAAGATACTTACCCAAACCCAAAAGCCCTCACAATGCCCCCAAAAACCGTTTTGCCAAAATTTACTATAACTATCACCAGCTTTCATTCACTCCATACCTCCATTTAGCCCTCCTTGTCATTGCTACCACTACTATGGCCCTACTTGCCTACAATCAAGTCATAAAAAATGCCAAGCCAAGCTCAGCTGCCACATCCCTTACTCCACCCAAAAGACAACTTTCCTTTCAGGGTCGCCTCAGCGATTCCGTCGGAACACCAATCGTCACTACCGTCAATGTCAATTTCAAACTTTGGGACCAGTTATCTGGTGGAACCGAGGGTACTTGTACCGGTGCTGGTGGTGAAGATTGTTTGTACAAAACTGGAACTTGTTCAGTTACTCCAGACAATCAAGGTATTTTTAATACCCTAATCGGCGATGGTACTTGTGGCGCCGAAATTCCTCAATCCGTTTTCTCAGACCACCAAGATGTTTTCCTAGAAGTTGGTGTCGGCGCGGAAACCCTCACCCCCAGACAACAAATCGCAACGGTTGGTTATGCCCTCAACTCCGAAACCCTCCAGGGGTATCCAGCAGCCAACCCAGCGACAATCAATTCTGTGCCAGTTATAGACAATAATGGCGACATTAATATTTCTGTTTCCTCCCCTTCAATTATTTCCACTTCCGGAAACTTTACCATTACAGGTGAGTCAGTTTCCGTCACCACCGAAGTTGGCTCTGGTGGTGACATCGTTTTACAACCAGATGCATTAGGGTCCGGACAAATACTGGCTATTGGTGGCACTACTACCGAAGATACTTTTAGAGTAACTAACGCCAATCTTACTAGTGGATCACTAATCTCAGGTTATGTTGGCAACGATGTCGCTACCGGCAGTGGCAACTTACTTCTTTTATCATCTGGCGCTACCGAAACAGCCAAGTTTAGAGTTACGGCAGACGGTCGAACCACAATTACTACTGCCACTACCTCAGCAATTACAGCCGCCCTAACCATAGATCAAAATGGAACTGGTGATATTTTGACCGGATCAGCTTCCGGTGTTACCAAATTTAATATTAGCAACTCTGGGGCAATTAATATTGTCGATGGTGTTGCTCACACTATCGATGATGTTAGCGGGGATCTTACCTTAACAAGTAATTCAAGCAACATAACTTTAAATGACAATGTTACTTTTGCAGGAACAACTACTTTAAATGGTCAAACCTACACTTGGCCAGCCTCAGCCGGGTCAAATACCTATGTTTTACAAACCAACGGCTCTGGTACCTTAAGTTGGGTGGCTCAAACGGGTGGTGGAGACAGTTACTGGGGTCAAGCCAATGGCACTCTCTATCCTCTAAACTCCACTGTCGATTTTCTTTTGGGAGGACAAGCAACTAGTTCTGCCAAGTTTGCAGTTTTAAACATGGACTCAGGCACACCAACAGCAACCATCGCTGGAACTACCGCAAACGTCGCACTTTTTTATGATGGTAATGGCAACATTTCTACTACTAATCGCCAAAGTTTGGTCTTAGGAAATTCCTCAACTTACAATTCAACAGGCAACATTCTTTTAAGCCCAAATGGCACCGGTTTTGTCGGCATCGGCACAACAGCTCCAACCGCCTTATTAGATATAGCTGGTGACGCTTCGACATCAGGTTCCCTTGTTTTTAGATCAACAAATCCAACTATAGACATTTTAAATGGAAGCAATTTATCATTTGCCACGTCTGTTGGTGGCGATAGTGAACTAACTACAAAAATGACTTTGTTGGGCACCGGTAGATTAGGTTTGGGGACCACTACTCCAACAGCTAAATTAGAAACTTTATCTTTATCAGAATATCTAAGCGAAACCTTGACCAATGGAAGTCTAACCAGTGGCACTAGCTGGTCGCAAACTGGTGACATGGCACTTAGTGGTAATGTAGCAACTTATACTCACAGCGCAGGCTCAGGAACCCTAACTCAAACTTCCGGAAATTTTGCCACCAGTGCAAACAGCAATCGTCTTTATGAGCTTACATATACTATTAGTGCTGTCTCCGGAACCGCTCCAACAGCAACTATTACCACCGCGTTTGCACAATCTGCACAGTCACTAACAACAGATACCAACGGAACTTACAGGTTACTTTTCAGATCAGCTTCTATCCCAGGTAACTTCGTTATCAGTGTTACCTCTGGTGCTGCCGGTTCATTTACTATCGACAACTTATCTTTAAGAGAAATTTCTTCAAACATTTTAGCCAAAACCAATAATATTGGTGATCAATTAAACATATTTGATGGTAATCAAAATACCAACCTTAGAATCGCTGATGCTGGCACCACAACTCTCAAACCAACTGCATTTAGCTCTGTTCTAAGTTGTGCTGGTGCCAATTGTACCTCGGCAGACACTGGAACTTTTTCAGATAACACTGCGGAGGCAAAATCAAACTCCGGTACACCCTTTACTACAACAGATACCGGTACCACTGCCACATATTACGCCGGTTTAGATCATGTTTTTAATCAAATTAATTTCGACATAGACACAGCTTCCAGTGGATTAACCCTTGTCAAAGAATATTGGAACGGATCAGCATGGACAACTCTATCAGATGTAGTCGACGGAACAACAAACCTCACCACAGACGGAACAATAAGTTTCTCGGTCCCAACTGACTGGACAACAAATAGCGTTAATAGTGGCACTGCAATGTACTTCGTAAGACTCAGATCATCAACAAATATCGCAACTGCTCCAACTGCATATACTTCCTCTCCTACTAATAGCAATCGTTTTTATGTCTATGGTCAATCTGGCGATACCAATCCATCTTTTTATATAAACGATAAAGGAAATGTTTCTGTTGGAAATTCCAACCCACAATCGTTGTTCAATATTGGTAGCACAAGCCAATTCCAAATAGATACTTTAGGAAGAATTGTTAATTTGGACGGTGTCGCTCACACCATTGACGATGTCACTGGAAACTTAACTTTAACTAGTAATTCCTCAACTATTTCCTTAAACGATAGTGTTACTTTTGCTAGTACAACAACTCTTAACTCTCAAACCTATACTTGGCCAGGGTCCGCTGGTTCAAGTGGTTATGTTTTGCAAACAAATGGCTCTGGTACACTCTCTTGGGTCGATATAAATACTTCTATAAACGCCGCGAGCATGTGGCAAGAAGCCAATGGTTCCATCTATCCCAAAAATTCCACTGTCGACTTTTTATTTGGTGGCCAAGCCACTACTTCGGCAAAGTTTGCCGTTTTAAATGTCAATTCTGGTACTCCAGTAGCCTCTATTTCTAGTGGTCTATCTGGCGTTAGTTCGTTTTTAACTGCAGATGGAATCTTAGCCACTACCAATAACCAAACCTTAACTATCGGCAATAGCACTACCGGAAATATAGCTATCGCTACCGGAACTAAGTCCGTTGCGGTCGATAGCAATACTTGGGATGTTACCTCA